>NZ_JCAXWU010000023.1:0-64314 GCF_059759695.1 Klebsiella sp. M041 | reverse complement strand
CCAGTTGGTGATTTTGAACTTTTGCTTTGCCACGGAACGGTCTGCGTTGTCGGGAAGATGCGTGATCTGATCCTTCAACTTAGCAAAAGTTCGATTTATTCAACAAAGCCGCTTAATAATGCAAGGTTTGTAAATAGATTTTTTAAAGGTGGACATAGTCATTATTTTGATGAAGGTAGTGGATTCATGGAAAAATATTGGCTGCCTCTATTCTATGGCGATTCCAATATAGAAGTGATAGATCAGAGATGTGACAGTATTGTTACCTCTGGTATTATTGAGAAAGTTACATCTGGGCTTGGGAAAGTTAAGGGTATAATATATCTCACAGCCTTGTTTTTTTGTTTTTATTATTTTTGCATGAAATGATTTACGCAATTTAACTCCGCGGTTCTTAATGTTTCTGCGGAGTTAATTAGAATGCGATTAAGATTATAAAAAGAATGAGTTCTACTAATCAATAGGCGGTGATGCCTCTGAATAGTTGGATTTTATGATATCCTGCCCTCATTTGAGGTATTCCCATGGCTACTGTAACTATCCATTGTCCCCGCTGTGATTCTGATGAGGTTCCCAAGAAAAGTATGTTGCTCCACTTCCAATTTCCGCATGCAAATGCCTCATCTATATCGCACTCGTCATAGAATACACCACCACAGTGATGCCGTTCACGGTGGATAAGGTTTTTGATTTCTCGGGTTTTAGCGCGGCGTTTACGGCGCGAAAGGGAGGTGAATACTCTGTGTTTCCGCTTCATGTGTGCTAACTCCGCGTTTTTTCGCTGGAAAAAGCCCAACCAGGTAGAGTACATGTTTAAGTACATGTTTAATTAGGGTAACGGAAGTTTTATCCCTAAGAACGATTGTTTTATCTGTAATAGGTAATTTATTCAATACGTTAATTGAGGTGGTGCCGTAATTATGGACACTTTCTGTCCTCACGACGAGGTCTGCTCGAAGGACCCTAGGCTGACGCTACCGAGATGACTATCAAGACAAATCATGACTAATGTTAGTTAAAAAAATAGCACCTGATACCTGCACATAAAGCAAACAATTTTTCTATACACCGACAAAATTTATTGATATACAAATATCAAATATATTAATAATTGTAACATGAGGTGTCTATGTCAGGCTCTGGTGGGGGTAGCTTTGGCGGCCAGTTCGGTCAGGATGATTTTGAAGTGACCTGTGAAAAACTTACGATTGATACTCAGTTAAGTTCGCCTGATCCGCATGTCGTAGCGCAGCTGTCAATCGGCGTGATTATGGGGATTATGCAAATCAATTCAAATGGGACTCTGCTAACGGTTGCTATGCACAACGGTATGCAGGCTGGGGGTATCGCTTCTCCCTACATCCAGCGCCTCCGTGACTGTATGAGTAATGGTACTACCTATGTTGCTAAAGTGACCGCCATTAACGGTGGTCAGGTCAGGGTCAGTGTGTACGCGATATGAGCAACAGCAAAACGGTCAGTACGGAGATCATCACTATTGCAGGCGGTGCCTATCATGAAATTATCCTTTATCCAGGAAATCACCAGGTTTACGGTTCAGCGGGAAGGGCGGCATCAGCACTGGCAACGCTCGGTGTAAACGTTGATTTGTACACCTACGCTGATGAAGTAGTCAATTCGGTTCTTCGAGAACGCGCCTGTTTTGAAAACTTCACGCTTCATACGAATGAAGTACGTGAATCCGTCATATTCCATTATGAGCATGGGCTGGCGGAACCTCGAATTTTCAATTACCCGGACACCCCTTACCCGGCCATTACAGTGAAAGCGCCCTGTATTCTACGCTATGGAATGCTGGAGGGATCCGCTGTAATCGACGCGGAATACGCAGTATATGATCCCCAGAATGTGACCAATCCGGAGCCATTCACAGCAAACGGATCCAGAGCAAAGCACCTCGCATTGATCCTTAATCGCTATGAGGCGAAGACCCTTAGTGGCCAGAGTGAATTATCCGACAGAGAGCATGCAGAGTTTCTCTACGAAAGTGGTCATGCCGAAGTCATCATTATCAAGCAGGGCCCAGCCGGTGCACTCATCTGCGATAAAGGGAAAATATCCTATATCCCTGCCTATGAGACAAGTCGGGTCAACAAAATTGGATCTGGTGACGCATTCGTAGCCTATTTTTCCCGTGAGTGGATGCTGAACAAAAAAACAGCCCACGATGCTGCGAATTATGCCTCACTTGCCACCGCATGCTACTGCGAAAGCGGACTTTTTCCTTCAGCAGAAGGGCTGGCTGCTTTCAGTCCCAGCCCCATCAAGCTTTCTCAGGCGTTCATTGAGGGTGGCAACAGAAAAGTCTATCTGGCTGGCCCCTTCTTTACCTTGGCACAGCTCTGGCTTGTTGAGCAAGCGCGACGGAACCTGAGCGATCTTGGGCTGGACGTTTTTTCCCCCTACCACATGGTTGGACACGGACCCGCAGAAGAAGTAGTCGAAAAGGATCTTGATGCGATACGGCAGGCCGACATCGTTTTTGCAATAGGTGATGCACTCGACTCCGGCACCATCTATGAAGTCGGTTACGCACGGGCGCTAGGCACCCCGGTGGTGTTCTATGCCGAGAACGAATCGGAAGAGGATCAGAAAATGATGGAAGGATCAGGATGTATCTTGAGCAAAGATTACGTCACAGCAATTTATAAAACGCTCTGGGTGGCCGCTCAAAAATGAAAACCGCACTTTTACTTTCTGGCGGAATGGACTCCATTGCTATTGCCTGGTGGAAGCGCCCGGATATAGCACTGACACTCGACTACGGTCAGCAAGCCGCCAATGCCGAAATTAAAGCTGCCACTGCCACCTGTGAGGCCCTTGGAATTGAGCATCACATTATACGCATTGACTGCCGTTCGCTGGGATCAGGGGATATGGCTGGTACCGCTATGGATCCGAATGCACCATCGAGCGATTGGTGGCCGTATCGTAACCAGATGCTCATCTCGCTGGCGGCCATGAAGGCAATAACGCTTGGCGTCACGCACCTGTGGATCGGCACAGTGAAGTCAGATGAAACGCATCTAGATGGTACCATAGGCTTTATCAGCAGAATCAGTGAGCTTATGTCGTTTCAGGAAGGAGGCATGGTTGTCGAAGCTCCGGCAATTACGTTATCAACCTCTGAGTTGATCAGAATTTCAGATGTTACGCCAGGTGGCCTCGCTTGGGCCCATAGCTGCCATAAGGCAAACATCCCATGCGGCAACTGCCGGGGGTGCAATAAGTATTTTCAGGTTCTGGATGATGTCGGATATGACTTGGACCGTTCCCGCTAGTCCTGTTCCTCGCGAACAGCCACTCAGTTATCAACCCGTTAACTGGCCCGCCGGAGATCCGTTTTTTCTGCCGCCTCCTTCGGAGAATGCAGTGCTTCCCGGATTGAATGATGTGATCGAAACCCGTAGAACACAGCGAAACTTCAGCCACGTCAGTCAGGCCCAGCTATCTCACTGGCTATGGCTAACCGGCAGAGTGATGGCTGTGGGACATTCAAGCTATGGCTTTCCACTAACTCAACGCCCCGTCCCCTCCGCTGGGGCCATACATCCTATTCACATTATTCTTTCCCTCCCTGAACGGGATGGGTGGCAGCTGTATCTGCCTGACATGCACGCGCTGGCACCGCTTCGGATCCCTGAGCAGACCCGATTCGAAATACGCGATGAGCTTTTGCCGGTAATTGATATCCAGAGCGGAATTATTGTCAGACTTATCGCTGAGCCGGGAAAAACGTCAGCAAAATATTCAGATGCTGATAGCCTTGTTTGGCGCGATTCTGGTGTTCTTGTTGGGCAGATGGCGCTTGTTGCCGAAGCGCTAGAATGCAATTTTTGCCCGCTGGGCATTACAGGCCATGACTGGTGCTCCGGATTAAAACTGGAAGGTCGTCTGGCTGGTACCGGACTGGCGGTTTTTGGCTCGCGATGAACGAGGGCGCAATTTCGCAAGAGGCTGGTCGCGCATGTTTTCGATGAGACTGAACACCGTACTGGAAGAGGCCTGCATTTCATACCAGATAAGCGCATCCAGCTCGGATGCTTTTACGCCCATAGCTTCACTGAACTCCAGAAATATTTGTTCCAGCTTCAGGTAGTCACGTTCAACAGTAAGGTCTCCCGGGAAAAAACCTGCAAGTAATCCCGCCCTAAGGATGTGAATGTCCAGAATAGCGACATCATCCGCACAGAGCCAGTTACGTGCTATCCATGATGCCGTTTTATGACCAATACCGGGAATGGAGGTCAGCCAGTCTCTGAGAGCACGGCCCGAATCCGTCGGCGGCATCTCTACATCCAGCCTGTTTAGTGCAACCGAGAGATAGCGCGATTTTTGCCGAGCAAAGCGGTAACGCACTGATTTGTTACCAGTTTTAATGGGCTCTGATAGCCATTCGTAAAGAGTGGCTTCAGATGGTGGCTGAGCATCAAACGCACCGCAATCCTTCAGCTTATTGAATGCGGCAAGGCCTATCGCAGCTGGTATGCCGTGTCCACCCAGCAGGCAGGCACCCACTTCCTCTTTGAGCGTTCGCCCAAGCTTGTAATTGACGGCATTGACTTCCAGACGACGGGCGAGTATTTGATAGGCCCAGTACGCTGGCGATGGGAACGCCTCAATTCTTCCCCACCGAACTCCCGGCAGGATATCCTGTTCCGGAGCTGGAAAGTCAAGATTGATAATTGTCGGTCCAATGAAGACCGCTCCGCGCTGCGTCATACAGTCTCCAGACCATAAGTTGCGTTCAGCCAGTTGATCAGTTCGTTGCGCTCTGCGGGTTCCATTCGTTCTATGCGATCATAAAGCCGAGTGCGTCTGCGGGCCAGAGTCTGTCTTTCCCGATAACTGCTGCCCATGTATCGCGCGTCATGCAACCTGTCAGGAACATCAAAGTTCATCCATACGCATTCTTCACGCACGCTCGTATGAGTCTTGGCGTTAAATCGCTCGCAGCGCCATCCGCTCAGCATTTCGTCATAGATAGGATTTCCGTAACCGGATATCATGACCATGCAGGGCAACCTGGCAAGCACTTGCAGCAACCGGCGATGATCGTCATCTGAATATTCATGACGATAGATTTTGCTACGTTTACGCGTGCTATGAACATAGGGTGGGTCGGCGTAAACCAGTTCACTACCCTGATACGGAAACGTACTGAGATACGCTATAGCGTCATCCTGAATGAGTTCGCAGGGAATATCCCCGCCGCGCCATACATCAATAACCTGTTGGTCAATATCGATTCCAATATTACGGGCTGCTGGCCGTTTGTTGCGCATCACAGCTCCTCCACCAAGGTGGGTTTCAATATATGTCTCGTGCACTGGCATCAGGTTGATGAGTCTCTGATAGCACTTGCCTTTACCACCGGGATATCTCATGCGCTAATCATCGTCATTTCTGACGATGATGTCAATTACAATCGGTATTGGTGTACGCGCTCCTTTACTACAAGGTACATAATCAATAACTTGATAGTTCGTTTTTTGTAAACTCTATTGCATAGCTGTTCGCACTAACGCATAGCAACGTGATGATTTAAAAAATATATTGTCTCGTTACAGGAATAGATGCGATAGATAATTTATTCTGCTCAATGATGGATGCGACGGATGCATTTTCACTTCCAGGGTGCAGCACGGACGAGCACTCGCCCGGAACTCTTTAACGATGATAAAACCTGGGTAGTTTGCTGGCACAGAGGATTCATTCCGAATAACAGGGACGAATCTCAGCCCCGGGTTTACATTTCTCACGTCTGCGCTTAAGCAGGCTGATTGCTATATTCTGCCCACAGGAGCCTGTATGACACGCAGCAAAGAACAGCTCTGGTCTGAACGTCAGGGGAACAATACCCGTAGGCCAGATGAAATAAGGTCGGAATACGAACGTGATCTTTCCCGACTAATCCACTCTTCCGCGTTCAGGCGATTACAGTCGAAGACACAGGTGCTGGGGCTGGGCGAGAGCGACTTCTACCGCACACGGCTGACTCACTCTATGGAGGTAGCGCAGATTGGCAGCGGCATCCTGTCTCAGCTGAATATACGCTATCCCGTTGGGGTAGCGGCTGAGGCGGAATTCCTGCCTCACCCAAGCCTTATGCAGGCTATCTGCCTTGCCCACGATATCGGCCATCCCCCCTTCGGTCATGGTGGTGAAGTTGCGCTTAACTACTGCATGAGAGCCTATGGAGGCTTTGAGGGTAACGGACAGACGCTGCGTATACTCACCCAATTGGATAAGTACACCGAGTCCAACGGGCTGGATCCGACGCGCAGGCTTATTCTAGGCGTGCTGAAATACCCGGCAAGCTACTCTGAGGTAGTCAACGAGAGCGCTTACGGCCAGCTAGAGTCAGGAAGCCGTGAATGGCTGTTTAAATCCTCCGGCTTTAAGCTCCCGAAATGCTATCTGGACTCCGAAGCGGATACTGTCAGCTTCGCACTCCAACCTTTTGATCATGATGATGCGCTGTTATTCAGATCCGGAAGAAAGACCACCGAGCCGGTTGAGCACAGGAAAACGAAATATAAAGCGCTGGACACAACGATTATGGACTTAGCGGATGAGATATCCTACTCACTCCATGATCTTGAGGACGCGATCTCACTGAGAATGATCGACAAAAGCATGTGGATGGACTACTTCAGTGACAAGTCGCATCTGTTTGAAGCATGTCAACGTAGCTCGTTTGACCTGACCGCTGAAGACGTAGCCGATAAGCTGTTCGGCAGAAGCTACCTTCGCAAGGAATGTATCGGAACGCTGGTTCATCTGATGATCACAAGTGTCACGCTTCAGGTGCAGCATCCTGATTTCAAGTGCGGAATGCTTCGCTATAAAGTGGCACTACCTGCTGAAGTCGAAGCCTTACGTGAGGCCATTTTCAGTCTGGTTGAGGACAAGGTTATCCGGCACGAAAACGTTCAGCTACTGGAGTTTAAAGGCCAGAAGTTGATTGTAGAGCTGTTCAATGTGCTGGCAAGCGACCCCACACGTTTTCTCCCGGCAGAGACGTGCAAGAAGTATAGAGAAGCTGAAAAAGCTGACGATAAAAAAATGCGGGTCATTAGCGACTATGTTTCAGGTATGACGGACGAGTACGCGACCCGGATGTATGAGAAAATCTTTGTTCCGCGCAAAGGATCAATCTTTGACAGACTCTGATGTTCCCCCTGCACATGGCAAAACCGTGAGCATGATGAATTAGAAGTTGGCACTGGCCCTGTTTTCAGGGGGGCTCAATCCTTATCAGTATTGTCGGGTTCTATGGCTTTTTTTGGGATAGCATAAGCTCTATTGCTAACTCAGCATACTGCGCGTCACTGGGCCAGAAAGTCACGGTTACTGAATAAGTGTTAGTTACAAAAAAAGCGGGGGTAGCACCCCGCTTTGGTATTTTTGGTAAGTAGCAACCCGGAGGCGGGAAGCTTTGCTTATCCTAACCTCAACTGCGCTATGTATACAAATTTTTGAGCCTTTCTGTAAGTTTGTGTAAATTTTCATTTGTTAAATGGTGATCGAACAGGAGGTTTTTGCACTGCAAGCCACTCCATTAAAAATCATTTTCCCACTACAGCACATCTGACTTTTTTCATCTGTTTTAAATTAAAATCATTTCTAATCAATTAGATACTATTTGATGCGGACGATGTGCTGTAGCGGGATGTATCAATTATCTATTAATAAAAGATAGTTGAATTATTTTTACTAATACTGATTAGTGCAATGATACTTACTAAATGGTTTGAAATAATGTAAGTTGTTGATATATAATCATAGTTATAGACATGATGTATGATGGTACTAGCGGGGGAGCTCTAATGATCCAGATAATTATTGAGAAATGCGGAGATAGCCCAGTATTCAAAATACCAGAAGCAATTATGGAAAAAGTTGGCTTCAGTATCGGCGATGCTATTGATATTGAAGCCAAAAATGGCTGTATCATTATTGGCCCAGCGGAACTGGTTAAATATTCCCTTGAAAATCTTATTGAGGGCATTTCTGAGGTTAATCTTCACAACAGAGTTGACTTCAGGCTGCCAATAGGCAAAGAGTTGCTCTGATTCTCTTTTAGACTAATTCCAGAAAATTGGAATGATTGCGGTGAGCAACAACCAAGAGAGGAAAGTAAAGTTTTTAGTCGTAATAAAGGCTATTTTTTACTATAAACTTCACATAGTTAATAAATTATCATATAACAATATGAAATTATTATATTTTTTGTTTTGTTTTCCACTATCAGGTAATTAGAACCTTTTTAAGGCTTGCCTTAGACGCAATAGCCGCGTAGTTAAAACAGAAAGCCCCGGTTTCGCCGGGGCTTTTTTTATGATTATTCCACCACCGCCTCAGGAGTCGTTTTGATCACTGATCGCGGATCGCGAGCGCTTCAGGCCGCGGGCACCTGAGCGGTTGCGGGCGTCGCCACGCCTGGCTGCGGTGCGGCGGGCTGTGTCGCTGGCCTCTGCCGCGGCGCGGCCGTCGCTTTTTGTTTGCGGGCCATGTCATCGACGATCAGCCGATAGGCGATGTAATACTTATAGATATTGCTGACGTAGGTCACCGTTTCCGCGCCGATTTTTTCTGCCGCCAGATTTTCGACATTACCGAACCAGACGTTTGGATCAAACCCGCGCTGTTTGGTCATGGTGCGCAGGCGGGCGATACGCGCTGGACCGGCGTTGTAGGAAGCAAAGGTAAATAGCGCTTTATCCAGCCGGGTCATGGGCTCATCAGCATAGTATCGATCTATCATCCAGCGCATATATTTCACGCCAGCATGAATGTTGGGATCCAGCTGTTTAATATCGCCCACCTTCAGCTCTCTTCCGGTGCTGGGCATCACCTGCATCACCCCGACGGCGCCGACGTGGCTTCGAACCGACTGGTTCAGCCGCGACTCCTGGTATCCCTGGGCCGCCATCAGCAGCCAGTCGACATCGTAGCGATCGCCATATTTACGGAAGACGTCCACCATGGCGAGGAACTTGCGCCGTTCCTGACTCGCTGCGGCATTTTTGACATATTTAGCGTTTTTCAGGTAACGCAGCAGGAGAGTATTGCCCAGCGTGGTGCCCTGACGATTCTTTTTCACGAAGTTGTTCAGCAGCGCCAGCAGCTGTGGACTGTCCTGGCGTACCGCCCACGCAATGTTGCCGCCGTCGCGCAGCACCACGTTGTCATGGACCTGGATTTTCGGAAACACCTGTTTCCAGAAAACAGCTTTATGCTGATCGACGACGATCAACGGCACCAGCCCGGCGTTGAGCATTTCCAGCAGATCTTCATCCTCCAGCGCTTCCGGCGCCGCTTCCAGGGTAACCGGCGGTCTTGACTCACTGGCAAATCGGGCGTTCAGCGCTTGCAGACTGTCGTAATAGCTGGAGGAGCGGCGAACAAAGACCGTTTGACCGGAGAGCTGCTCCAGGCTGTCGACCTTTGGCGACGCCGGGCCGGAGATCAGCAACTCTTTGACGCCGCTGTAGAGCGGCTGAGCGAAAGCGGCCTGGGCTTCCCGCGACGAAGTGATGGTCAGGTTGGCGGCGACGATATCCCCTTTACCTTCATTGAGCGCGGTGAAGAGATTATCCCGGCTGACCGGCACGAAAACGATATGCAGCTTCAGGTGGCGCTGTTTCAGCTTTTTATCCCTGGCCAGCTGTTTATTCAGATCTTTTTCCAGCGCCATGAAAATGTCGTGCGTCGCTCCGCGTTGGGTTCCCTTATCAATAAAAAAGAAGGTCTTGCTGTAGGTGGTTAATACCCGGATGGTGCGCCGATCAAGCATGCCAGGCAGATCGCCTTTCCACGGCTGCAGCATGTCGTCGATATGGATTGACAGCGTGTTGTCTTCGGTTGCCACCGGCGGCGCTTTTTCCGCCTCCGCCGCAAGCAGGATAGGGGCGAATAACAGCGTCGCGAGGCAGGTGAGCCAGGCGATAAACAGGCGTGATAGCAAGTTGGCGTTCATGGAGGAACACTCCGCAGGGGGATGTGTTTATTTTAGCAGAACGGCTGCCGTTAGCCGGATTCAATAATAGGAAAATAACGCTGATAAACCTGAACATGCCGCCGAGTATCGTTCGGCAGATTATTATTATTTGGCTATGCAGGAAGGGAAAAGAGAATAGCGAAGAAGGAAGATCTGATGATATTTCAGGGCCAGTCATAAGGCTTCCGTTTGCGTTAATTATCGGCAGATATTATTGCGGTTGAATAAACCCCAGGCAGGCCCGTTGGGCCTGCCTGCTGTGTGGATCAGGGCTGCACCACTTTCCAGATGGTATATTTCTCTTCGCCCGGTTTTACCGCCTGAGCAAAGTGCTGGTTTAAATGGCTGGCGGTGAACATTACCGCGCCGTCCGGGCCGATAGTCGGCGTATCGGGCCAGTATACGCGCTCGTCAGCGGCCAGCAGGGTGAACTGTCCGCTCTGCGGGCGATACCGGACAATACCGTTATGGGTCACATCGGTGATATAGAGCGCGCCATGCTTATCGACCACGATGCCATCGCTATTCCCGCCGACCTCACCCGCTGTACGGATGGCGGCGGCGAGTTGTCGTTCGCTCATGGCGGGATCGCGCAGCGCGGCGGTGGCGATGGTCCGCGCCGTGGTGCCGGTGGTGACCGTCCAGTAGAGGGTTTCCTGGTCCGGTGACAGCGCGATACCGTTGATGCCCAGAATAATGGGATTGCCCGGCCAGACGGTTTCCCCATGGGACGTCACCTGCAGGCCGGCAACCGGCATCAGCGCCGGGTGCTTATTCAGTACCCGGCGAACCGTCCCACGCTGAGCATCCACAACGATCAGTCCGGCCTGGTTATCCGGCGCGCTGCGCAGGCCGCTGTCGGCGATATAGGCCACCCGGCGCGCTTCATCGACCACAATATCGTTAAGAAAGCTCCCTTCACGATCGGCAACGCTGTCGAGCGGAATACGCTGCACCAGTTTGCCGTCGCTGAGCGCATAAATCATGATCTTTTGCGCCTCCGGCGGCGCCGTCTTTTCGCCGGCGACAAAGCCCTGATCTAATGCCCACAGCCAGCCGTTGCGGTGGTCGACATAAAAGCCCAGCACATTGCGCAGGTGCGTGCGGGGATCGGCGCTGATGCTGTTCGCCTCGGTGGATGGAAAGGCGGTAAGGCGTGCGGGGCCGCTCAGCGACGCGGTATCGAGCAGGCTGAGCGTAGCGGGCGCCTGGGGCGAGATCAGGCGTGGGGTACTGACAAACGCCCGGCCAGCGGCGTCAAAATGCAAGCCCGCGATGGGGGCATCGACGGAGCGCGCATCGACGCGCTGCTCCCAGGTTACCCCGGCATAACTGCGCCAGAGCGCTAAATGGGCGGGGTCGTCGGCTCCTGCCGCCAGCGCGTTCTGTCCCAGGGACAGTAGGCCGAGAATAACAAGTGAAAAACGATGCATTATGGTCTCCAGGAAGCAGAAAAACGAGAGAGGGTTGGTTAGCTCTGGTAAAGGATTTTATTAATTCCCCTGGCGAAGATAAGATGCCGGGAATGACAATCATTTGTTCTCTGGAGAACCAAATGGCCCGGCGGTTTGATTATCTTTCGGATGTGGAAGTGTTTCTGGCTGTGGCCGAGCGCGGGTCATTTACCGCCGGCGCGGTGGCGCTATCGTCAACGCCGTCGGTGCTCAGCCGGGCCGTCACCCGTCTTGAGACGCGCCTGGGATGTCAGCTGCTGCGCCGTTCCACCCGGCGGATCAGCCTGACTGAGGCCGGAAATGCTTACCTGATTCAGGTCCGCCAGGCATTTGAGGTGCTGGATAATGCCGAACGGGAGGCGCAGGGGCAAGAAGGGTCGCTGTCCGGACGCGTAAAGCTGAGCGTACCCACCACCTGGGGACACTACCGTCTGCCGCCGCGCCTGGCGCTGTTCCGTCAATTACATCCCGACGTACAGATTGAGCTGAATATGACCAACCGTAATGTCGATATTATCGCCGAAGGTTTCGACCTGGTGGTGCGCCAGGGACATTTACCCGACAGTGGTCTGGTGGCAAAAAAACTGGAGGATGCCGGGCTATGTCTGGTGGCCTCGCCGGCTTATTTATGCTCTACGACGCAACCGCTCAATAAAATAGCCGATTTGCGCCATCATTCATGCCTGACATTTATTTTGCCGGCGACGGGAAAAGTTGCGGAATGGGTATTTCGTGAAAATGACCAGGATATTAACTGGCTACCGCCTTCCTCCCTGCATGTTTCTGATGATGTGCTCGGGGTAGTCTCGTTGGCCCTCGCAGGGGCGGGGATCTGCCAGAGCTATGCGTTTATTGTGCAGGAGGCGGTGGCGCGTGGGGAGCTGGTCCCTGTGCTTCCAGCATTCGCCGGACGCTCACGGCCTTTCTCGGTCGTTTACCCGCCGCATAAAAGCCAGTCAGCCGCCGCACGGGCGTTGATTGCGCTGCTGACCCTGCCGGCGGAAGCTTTGGCGACGCTCAGCGCCACATCGTCTGATACGAATGGATGAAGACTCATCCAAAGGGACTAATACATATTGTCAATTATTTTTATTTAATCTTATTTTTTATTGTATTTTCTTTTCTTAGGTTGATTTGTTTCTATTTTTATAGCGTCTAATCATTAATCTCTCGACGAAAAGTAAACGTTACTAATAATTGAGTATGTTGTTAGGAATTGTCTTAAGTCAAATAATTGTCAGGGATGCTTGCAGTTTATATTAATGAATGCTATCACTATATACGGTAACAATTTGTAGCATTTATATAAGGAAGGAATATGAAATGGACTATTCTTAATACTCTGATCTGCCCGCAATCCGGCATCGCCTTTTCGGCGATATCCAGCCTGCGTTTCTTAAAATTTATTATGTGGTACGAGGCCGATGTGATCCTGCTGCCTGGCGAGACAATGAAGCTCTATTCCTCAAGAGTTTTAATTAATGACCAGTATCATTCATTAAAAATCTACAATATTGCGGTGTACGACGAGGCGCAGTGGGAAATATTACGCGAGCGGCCATCGTGCCCATACCATGCCGGCGGCGAGCGGTCTGACTCCTGTTTTTACCAGTCCTTTTGCGCGATTAAGCGCTGCCCGAATAATATTCCCCGCAGCGAAACCTGGCGGTAGTCAGGCCACGCCGGGGGCGGTGTAGCGTCATTTCTCCAGCAGGGCGGCCAGTCGTGGCTGGACGCCTGCGCAGCCGGCCAGCACGTGGTTACCTCGCCGCAGCCCCTCATTGGCGAGAAACGCATTGCACGTTCCGCCCGCCTCCTCAATCAACAGCATGCCTGCCAGCGCGTCCCAGCTGTTCATATGCGCTTCATAATAGGCATGGAGTTGGCCGGCGGCGTTATCAGAGCAGACATCATCCACCCCGGGGATCGTTGCCGCCAGCATCTTTGTTTTTCTGGAGTCGCTGGATGAGTTTACCGGCACCTTTTTCGTCGGGGCGCCGGATGTCACTACGCTACCGCTGCTGCTCAATAACGCCAGCATGTCGGGTAACTATCAGGTCTCGTCGATTACCGCGCTGATTTTGCTGGCGCCATCGCTGCTCTTTATGGTGGTGATCCATAAATTTATGCGTCCGGAGATGATGGCGAGACTGGGGAAATAAGGGCTGCAGAAAACGAAAAAGCTTCCCGGTGGGAAGCTTTTTAACCTCAGGTCATCATCATTGGCCATTCTGGCGGTGTCTGACTCATGACTTCAATCATCACATCTTTGATATTGCCCCAGATTTTGGCAATATCGAGCAGGGTGATGCCGAGCAAACCGGTGGCGAACCAGCAGGCGGCGGCAAGGCCGAGGCAGCTGCAGATCACCGCCAGACCGGCATAATCGCTTTTGCGAAGTTGGATATTCAGTGAACTGGCAAGAAACATCAGTACCGCGCTCACCAGGGGCCAGCGCAACAACACAACACTGGTAGTAATGGAAGCCATTAACCTGTCCTCAAAGAAAGTCGGAGAGCCATGGACGACCTGGCGCGACTGACGATGGCATAGCGCTCTGGTCTCAACTGGCGTACTAGAGAGTGATGAAACGCCATTTCTGTTTCATCAACTTGTGTGAACTATATCACACTTGGCGCTTTATTCACCAGTCAAAAAATGAGCTTTCGTTGCGCTTAATAACACTGATATTTATGTGGATATTAGTAAGTAACCCCTGATGATCTTATTTTCATTCTCTTGCTAATGATTATTATTCTGCGGGTTTTATTACTTGTTCTTGTTTAATACACGGAGAAACCGAGTCAGAAGCGCGTCTATTCTTAATCTTGGCGGAATATCTTCCGAATACCTGATAAATAAGTATTATTCTTCCCTGTCAGTGGTAAAGCTGACGCCCGTGAGGGCTGGCGGAAATCGGCTGATGTCTATCGCAGTCGCGATTGCTAACGTGTTTGGGCTACCTTAATTAAGGCATATCGCATGGATGTAAGCGTAAATGGGTGACAGTACGCCGCATAAGGCGCTAAGGCTCATCGGAACGGGTTTGGTTATTTTATTGCCAGTGGTACTGGCATTGTGGTTTGCCCAACTGCGGGCGAAAGCCGAAACCATTGATCAATTACACTCATTTTCGCAGCTGGCGCTGCAAAAAACGGAAATGGTCATCCGCGAAGCGGATCAGGCCCGGGCGAAAGCCAGCCAGTATCGCGGGGAGCTGTGCTCAGCGGACCATCAGCGTTATTTATTGCATATCGTTCGCGGCCTGCTGTATGTAGAAGATCTGATCTACGCTAACGGCCAGCGCTTTATCTGTTCAACGTCCGTTCATCAGCAAACCGGCTGGCGGATGCCGGCGGCCAATTACACCAAAAAGCCGGATGTCGCGATTTACTATTACCGGGACACGCCGTTTTATCCCGGCTTTGCCATGAATTATATGCAGAAGGGGCCCTATGTGGTGGTGGTCAATCCCTTCTCGTACAGCTCGGTAATCGCCAGCGATCGCGATTTAGCCTATGGCGTGTTCGATACCAAAACCAACCTCTTTTTCTCGGTGAGTAACAATGTCGAGCCCGCGGAGCTCCATGCGTTAATTCGCGAAGGCGATACCTTTTTTAATCAGAATGGCCGGGTGTATACGATAGCCCGCTCCGCTATCCGGCCGATCGCCGTCATTATGTCCACCTCGCGGGCCAGCTATTATCATAACTTTTGTGACCAGGCCAGCCTGACGCTGCCGCTGGGGATCATTTGCAGTATTTTACTGGTGCTGGTGTGGTCGCGCACCCGCCGGCAGTATCACTCGCCGCGCAATATGCTGCAGCGGGCTCTGAGCTGCCGCCAGCTGCGCCTGCACTACCAGCCGATTATCGATATTAAAAATAACCGCTGCGTCGGGGCGGAAGCGCTGCTGCGCTGGCCAGGGTTTGACGGTCCGGTGATGAACCCGGCGGAGTTTATTCCGCTGGCGGAAAATGAAGGCATGATTGCCCAGGTGACGGACTACGTGGTGGATGAGCTGTTTTACGAAATGGGAGAGTTTCTTGCCAGCCATCCGCAGCTGTACGTGGCGATCAATCTCTCTGCGTCGGATTTCCACTCGGCGCGGCTGATTTCACAGATCAGTGAGAAAGCGCGCAGCTATGCGGTCTGTATCGGGCAGATCAAAATCGAAGTAACCGAGCGGGGGTTTATCGACGTACCGAAGACCACGCCGGTGATTCAGGCGTTCCGCGAAGCGGGCTATGAAATTGCCATCGATGATTTCGGCACCGGCTATTCGAATCTGCATAATCTGCACGCCCTGAACGTCGATATCCTTAAAATCGATAAAACCTTCGTTGATACGCTGACCACCAACAACACCAGCCACCTGATTGCCGAACACATCATCGAGATGGCGCGCGGGTTGCGTCTAAAGACTATCGCGGAAGGCGTGGAGACGCCTGAGCAGGTAAGCTGGCTCTACAAGCGCGGCGTGCAGTATTGCCAGGGCTGGCTGTTTGCGAAAGCGATGCCGGCGCGGGAGTTTATGCAGTGGTTAGCCAATGAGCCCGCGCCCGTGAACGTGCCTCAGCCGTCGCGTCACGCGGAGATCTGATGGCGGTAGTCGCTGGGGGTGCGGTCGAACTCCCGGCGGAAAACCCGCGAGAAGGTTTGCTGCGAGACGTAGCCCAGATCCATGGCGATATCAAAGATCGGCCGCTGGGTGGTTCGCAACGCCTCCGCCGCCAGCAGCAGACGGCGCTGACGAATATAATCCCCCAGCGTCTGATGCATCACGGTGCGGAACATCCGCTGCAGGTACCACTTCGAGTATCCTGACTTTCTGGCGACTACATCAATGTTAAGTGGTTGATCGATATGTTCATCAATCCATTCAATCAGTGTTTGAATAATATCCTGATGGGACATAAAGCGGCCTCTCTCAATTCTCGATTCGTCGTTTTGTCTGCGGGCGAGTATAATTCCTCAAGTTAACTTGAGGTAAAGCGCTTTATGGAAAAGAAATCACCCCGCATCAAAATGCTGCTGACGCCCGGGGAAGTGGCAAAACGAACCGGCGTGGCGGTCTCGGCCCTCCATTTTTATGAGAGTAAAGGGCTGATCCACAGCCAGCGGAATGCCGGCAATCAGCGGCGCTACCGGCGCGATGTCCTGCGCGCGGTGGCGATTATCAAAATTGCGCAACGTATCGGCATCCCGCTGGCCACCATCGGCGACGCGTTTGGCGTGCTGCCGGAAGGGCACAATCTCAGCGCAAAAGAGTGGAAAATGCTGTCATCACAGTGGCGCGAGGAGCTGGACCGGCGTATCCACACCCTGACGGCGCTGCGCGACCAGCTCGACGGCTGCATCGGCTGCGGCTGTTTATCGCGGCGCGACTGCCCGCTACGCAACCCGGGCGATAAACTGGGGGAAGAGGGGACCGGCGCCCGGCTGCTGGAGGAGGAGTGATAAAACTAAAGCGCCACAACTGGGCGCTTTAGTTGTTTTCCGGTCTTGGTCTTTCGCATTATCTCGTTGGTTCACGAGAGGGTTTCCCCCGACGTCGACGTCCCTCAGTATTGCGCAATCTGTTGATGGAGGTTCCGGTTTGCGTCGACACTTTAACTATGGCATCTGCCGCCGTTTTTTCCTCACTATTTTGCCGAAATTTTCCCGGCAATCAGCGCCTGTTCCTATAGTTAATTTGAACAAACCACGGGAGAGGCCCATGCTGACGGTACATCATCTTAATCAGTCACGATCGCAACGCGTACTGTGGGCGCTGGAGGAGCTACAGCTGCCTTATCAGATAGTCCGCTATCAGCGGGAAAAGTCGATGCTGGCGCCAGCGGCATTGAAGAAAATCCACCCGCTGGGTAAATCGCCAGTGCTGGAAGACAACGGCAATGTGCTGGCGGAGTCCGGAGCGATCCTTGAGTATTTGCAGGAGAGCTGGGACAGCGATGGGCTGCTGAAGCCACAGGGCGCGGATGACAAACTGCAGTACCGCTTCTGGCTGCACTATGCCGAAGGCTCGCTGATGCCGCTGCTGTTAATGAAGTTGGTGTTTGCCAGCCTCGGCAAACCCCCGGTGCCCTTTGGCGTCCGCTCGCTGGGCTCGCTGCTGGGCAAAGGTATCCAGAAAGCGTGGCTCGATCCTCAGCTGGCCACCCATGCGCGGTTCATTGACGACCATCTTGCCACGCGGCCATGGTTTGCCGGCGATCGGCTGAGCATGGCCGATATCCAGATGAGCTTCCCGGTAATGGCGCTGCTGGCCCGCGGCGGCATGCATGATCTTCGCCATATTGAGGCCTGGCGACAGCGGGTGGAGCAGCGCCCGGCCTGGCAGCGGGCTATCGAGCGCGGCGGCCCCTTCACCTTACCCGGCGCCTGAAGTATCAGCGGATCCGATGACGCGGCTAAATGAAAGCAACTCACTAAAAAATTGTTAGCGGATTGCGCATGGACGATAACGTTTGCGCATCGGCTGGTTATTTTCTGTTCGTCATAAGCGAAATTTAGCGAAATACGATAAACATCGGTTGAAAAGGGTTATCTAAAGGCCGGATAATCGTTTGCCTTTCTGTTTTACTCCCTCTTTTTTCTGCTAGCCGGGGGGAGTTGATAAGGTTGACACACCGTAGTGTATGCGCGGAGTTAAACGTTTGCTTTTTTGCGGCCCCCCTGGCGCTGCGATTCGGTACAAGGAGATCGCGTTTAACTGGCAGTGGAAGGTCCACCACGCATATCAACGAACAATAAAAATTTTCAGGGGAAGTTTTCTATGTCTACGCCTTCAGCGCGTACCGGCGGTTCATTAGACGCCTGGTTTAAAATTTCGGCGCGCGGTAGCACCGTGCGTCAGGAGATTGTTGCAGGTCTTACTACCTTTCTGGCAATGGTGTACTCCGTCATCGTGGTGCCGGGCATGCTCGGAAAAGCGGGCTTCCCACCGGCCGCGGTGTTTGTTTCTACCTGTCTGGTGGCGGGCGTTGGCTCGCTGGCGATGGGATTATGGGCAAACCTGCCGATGGCCATCGGCTGCGCTATCTCGTTGACCGCTTTCACCGCCTTCAGCCTGGTGCTGGGGCAACACATCAGTATTCCGGTGGCGCTCGGCGCGGTATTCCTGATGGGCGTCCTGTTTACGGTGATCTCGGCAACCGGCATCCGTAGCTGGATCTTGCGCAACCTGCCGCAGGGCGTGGCCCACGGTACCGGGATCGGGATCGGTCTGTTCCTGCTGCTGATTGCCGCCAATGGCGTTGGCCTGGTGATCAAAAACCCGCTGGACGGTCTGCCGGTGGCGTTGGGGAACTTTGACAGCTTCCCGGTGGTGATGTCGCTGATTGGCCTCGCGGTGATCATCGGTCTGGAAAAAATGAAGGTACCGGGCGGTATTCTGCTGACCATTATCGGCGTGTCGATTGTCGGCCTGATTTTCGATCCTAACGTCCATTTCTCCGGGATTTTCGCCATGCCATCCCTGAGCGATGACCAGGGCAACTCGCTGATTGGTAGTCTGGATATCGTCGGCGCGCTAAATCCGGTCGTGCTGCCCAGCGTACTGGCCCTGGTGATGACGGCGGTCTTTGACGCCACCGGCACCATCCGCGCGGTGGCCGGTCAGGCGAACCTGCTGGACAAAGACGGACAGATCATCAACGGCGGTAAAGCGCTGACCACCGACTCCCTGAGCAGCGTCTTCTCTGGCTTAGTCGGGGCGGCGCCGGCGGCGGTGTATATCGAATCGGCGGCGGGTACAGCAGCCGGCGGTAAAACCGGCCTGACCGCGGTGACGGTAGGGGTCCTGTTCCTGCTGATCCTGTTCCTCTCTCCGCTCTCTTATCTGGTGCCGGCCTACGCGACCGCGCCGGCGCTGATGTACGTCGGCCTGCTGATGCTGAGCAACGTGGCGAAGATCGATTTCAATGACTTCGTTGACGCGATGGCTGGCCTGATCACCGCGGTGTTTATCGTGCTGACCTGCAACATCGTGACCGGCATCATGATCGGTTTCGCGACCCTGGTGATCGGCCGTCTGGTCTCCGGCGAGTGGCGCAAGCTGAACCTCGGCACGGTGATTATCGCTGTGGCGCTGGTGGTGTTCTACGCCGGCGGGTGGGCGATTTAAACCCTTTGTGCTCCTCACGGGCGGCTCAGGCCGCCCGTTTTATTTTTAAGCCACATCCTGTTTCCATTTGCGTTAATCTGGGTAGCGTATGATTCAAAGGCAAGACGCCTCACAGGTATAAAAGAAAACGCAGCAAACAGGGAACACATGGAAATATTCTTTACCATCCTCATCATGACCCTTGTGGTCTCACTCTCCGGGGTAGTGACGCGCGTACTGCCCTTTCAGGTTCCACTCCCACTGATGCAAATCGCCATTGGCGCGCTTCTGGCGTGGCCGACCTTTGGTTTGCATGTTGAATTTGATCCAGAGCTGTTTCTGGTCCTGTTTATCCCGCCGCTGTTGTTCGCCGACGGCTGGAAAACGCCAACTCGCGAATTCATTGAGCACGGGCGCGAGATCCTCGGCCTGGCGCTGGCGCTGGTGGTCGTAACGGTGGTCGGCATCGGCTTTCTGATCTACTGGATTGTGCCGGGCATTCCGCTGATCCCGGCGTTCGCGCTGGCGGCCGTGCTGTCGCCGACCGATGCCGTGGCGCTCTCGGGTATCGTCGGGGAAGGGCGGATACCGAAAAAAATCATGGGTATTTTGCAGGGTGAGGCGCTGATGAACGACGCCTCCGGCCTGGTCTCGCTCAAGTTTGCCGTCGCGGTGGCGATGGGCACGATGGTCTTTACCGTCGGCGGCGCCACCGTCGAGTTTCTGAAAGTGGCGATTGGCGGCGTGCTGGCCGGGTTTGTGGTGAGCTGGTCGTATGGCCGCTCGATGCGCTTCCTCAGCCGCTGGGGCGGTGACGAGCCCGCCACGCAGATCGTCCTGCTGTTCCTGCTGCCGTTTGCCTCCTATCTGATCGCCGAACATATCGGCGTCTCCGGCATTCTGGCGGCGGTGGCGGCAGGGATGACCATCACCCGTTCCGGTGTGATGCGTACCGCGCCGCTGGCGATGCGCCTGCGCGCCAACAGCACCTGGGCGATGCTGGAGTTTGTCTTTAACGGCATGGTGTTTCTGCTGTTGGGCCTGCAGCTGCCGGATATCCTCTCCAGCTCGCTGGTGGCGGCGGAAGCCGACCCCAATGTCGAGACCTGGATGCTGTTTACCGACATCATCCTGATCTATGCCGCGCTGATGCTGGTGCGTTTTGGCTGGCTGTGGTCGATGCGTAAGCTTAGCCAGCGCTTCCTGAAGAAGAAACCGATGGAGTTTGGCTCCTGGACCACGCGCGAGCTGCTGATCTCCTCCGTTGCCGGGGTGCGCGGTGCGATTACCCTCGCCGGTGTGCTCTCTATTCCGCTGCTACTGCCGGACGGGAATGTCTTTCCGGCGCGCTATGAGCTGATTTTCCTCGCTGCCGGGGTGATCCTGTTCTCGTTGTTCGTTGGGGTGATTGCGCTGCCGATCCTGCTGCGCCACATTGAATCGAGCGATAATGTGCAGCAGCGGAAAGAGGAGCGTCTGGCGCGCGCGGCGACGGCGGACGTGGCGATTGTGGCGATCCAGAAGATGGAAGAGCGGCTGGCGGCGGATACTAAAGAGAATATCGATAACCAGCTGCTGACCGAAGTCAGTTCGCGGGTGATCGGTAACCTGCGCCGCCGCGCCGATGGTCGTAACGATGTGGAAACCTCGATGCTCGAAGAGAGCCTGGAGCGGCGCTTCCGCCTGGCGGCGCTGCGCTCTGAGCGCGGTGAGCTGTACCATCTGCGCGCCACCCGGCAGATCAGTAACGAGACGCTGCAGAAGCTGCTGCACGACCTCGACCTGCTGGAAGCGCTGTTGATCGAAGATCAGTGATCGTCAGACCCGGTGGCGTAGCGCCGCCGGGTGATCTCTCGTAACGCACGTGTGTCCGCGGGCAGCTGACGCATTACCGGGCCGACAACCTCCGCGGTATCCACCCGATGCGCACCAGCCTGGCGCCGCCAGGCGTTATTCCAGCCAGAACGCTTTACTGCACGCCAGCCAGGCCTCAGCGCTACGCGACATATACACACCTTCCCGCCAAATCATCCCCAGCTCCCAGCGCAGCTCGCTTTGCAATGGGATCCAGCAAAAGTTCTGCGGGTCGAGACGCTGGCAAATCGGCTCCGGCAGGATCGCCACGCCAATGCCGGCCTGCACCATGGCGGCGAGAAAATCCCACTGACCGCTGCGCACAGCGATCCGCGGCTTCACGTCGTGCTCGCTAAACAGGCGCATCAGCTGCTGGCTGAGGGCAAATTCCTCGTTGTAGATAACCAGCGGATGCGCCGCCAGCTCCGCCGGCGAGAGCGACGTTTTGCCTTCCCACGCCGCGGTCCTGGGCGTCAGGACGCACAACGGGTGGTTGAATAACGGCAGGGTGGTGAGGCTGCTACCCTCTTCGATGGGCAGGGCGGTCATCGCCATATCAAGTTCGCCATTGCTGACCGCCTGCTGAACCGTCAGGCCGCCAAACTCGGCGATTTTCAGCTCGACGCCCGGGTAGCGCTGGCGGAAACGGCTGATCGGCTCCGCCATCAGCATCCCGACCATCGGCGGAATGCCAAGACGCAGCACCCCCTTATGCAGGTGATTGATATCGCTCAGCTCTGACTCCAGCTGGCTGAACTCGCCGAGGATCGCCTGGCCGCGTTCAAAAACCACGCGCCCGGTATCGGTAAGCAGCAGTTTGCGGCCGTCGCGGATCAACAGCGTGCAGTTCAGTTCATCTTCGAGATTTTTGAGCATCTTGCTGATGGTGGGCTGTGTGACAAACAGCTTTTCCGCCGCGCGAGTAAAACTCTGCTGACGAACCACTTCAACGAAATAGCGCAGCGTTCGGATATCCATAATTATTCCCTGAGACTATACCTGCGATGATTTTAATTCATTTCTGTCCGCGTCGGCGGCTCTCTATACTGCATGCCTGACTTCTTTTTTTCAGGACTATCGCTCATGGCCTTCGCGCCAGCTCGCGTGACGCCCATGGTCATGCAACGTCTTCTGGTACCCGTTCAGGTACTTATCTATGCCGGACTGTTCGTCTGCGCTGAATATTTGGTTAGCTGGCTACGCCTGCCGCTTCCGGCGAATCTGGTCGGGATGCTGATCATGCTGGCGCTGATTGTCTGCCGGGTGATTCCTTTAAACTGGGTGCGGGCCGGCGCCCGCTGGCTGCTGGCGGAAATGCTGCTGTTTTTCGTGCCGGCAGTGGTGGCGGTCGTTAACTATGTGCAGCTGCTGATGGTTGATGGTTGGCGTATTTTTCTGGTGATTGGTTTAAGTACCATGATGGTGCTGGGCGCAACCGCCTGGGTGGTTGATAAAGTGTATCGCTATGAAGTTAGCAGGATGAAACATGAGTGATTTTCAGCTGAGCGTCCTGTGCCTTCTGGTCACACTGGGGCTTTATTTTGCCAACAAGCGGCTATATCGCCGCTTCCATAAACTCCCATTGATGCCGCTGGTGTTAACCCCGATCCTGTTGGTGATGATTCTGGTATTTGGCCATATCTCCTATAAAAGCTATCTGGGAGAGACCCACTGGCTTCTGTGGCTGCTGGGCCCGGCAACGATTGCTTTCGCCGTGCCGGTATATGACAACCTGGCGATTATTAAGCGCCACTGGATGTCACTCACCGCCGGGGTGACCACCGCGTCGGTTGTTGCGGTGACCAGTTCGGTCTGGCTGGCGAGATGGTTGACGCTGCCTGATGAGATCCAGCGGAGCCTGGCTGTGCGCTCGGTAACGACGCCCTTTGCCCTTGCCGCAGCGAAGCCGCTGGGCGGCCAGCCTGATTTAGTCGCTCTGTTTGTTGTTGTCACCGGGGTATTCGGTATGGCGATAGGTGATGTACTGTTTCTGCGACTTTCTATTCGCGCAGGAATGGCGAAAGGAGCGGGGTTTGGCGCAGCATCACATGGCGCTGGTACCGCACGATCTTATGAGCTTGGCCCACAGGAGGGCGTCGTCGCCAGCCTGGTGATGATGCTTTCCGGAGTCGTGATGGTGCTGGCCGCGCCTTTGGTGCGCTGGGCACTGTTTTAAAAGTCACTCCGCGCTCATTTCAGCTATTTTTTACGGATGAACCTGGTGGCATGGTGATTAATGGAACAACTTGATTGGGGATTTATCACTATCTCTGATTGTTGCCAGGGAAAATAATCCTTAATTAGTCTTAGTTCTAATATTATTTATTGATAACCCTAGTCTGGTTTTTCTTTAATCCGCCATGATTATTCTTAATTATTTATCGATAGTTTGTAACCAAATGTTTCTATTTGAATATTGTTTTATTTACTATATTTATTTGTATGTGTTTGAATATTTTAATAATGAATATTTTGATATTATAACTCAATGATTTTATTTGCATATTTTTAATGCATATATGATGGTTATTAATGACAGACATTTATGACTTTGAATTAGCCTTTCTTCTATTGTTGAGAATACTCCTGGTTTCCGTTATCTTGTTTGCGTGAGCTTTTATTATTGAATGGATTCAAGTGGAATTAAAGCTCTTGCATTTGAACTAATGTTAAATGCAAGCCATACATTTCCCTAAGAAATATACCAGCAGTTAAGAACGTTGGTATCCAATCTCATTCGCTAATAGCTTGCCATAAACAATTGATGGATTGATTGTTATTCTGAATAAATAGGGGAATACAAATGAAAGCAAATTTCAAAACGTTAGCTAAGATTTTAGCTTTATCTTCTGGCTGCTCTTTGGTGGCAATGTCTCATGCGAATAATACTATCGACTTCACGGGGACGGTGGCCGAAACCACATGTTCCGCCAGTATTGATAATAATGCTTCATCTATTGAAATGGGGACTGTCTCGGTAGCAGATTTAACAGCGAACGTCTATAGCGCCGCGAAGAACTTCTCTTTCACACTGGCCGGTTGCCCTACGGGCGAAGGTGCTCTGACCAAAGCCCGAATTACCTTTGGTGGTGAAGCAGATAAGTTTAATAGTGATTATTTTCGAAACCAGGCTACAGGAACACCAGCAACCAATGTTGCTGTTGCTATTTTTGATGGCGCTGGCGTATTGCAAAAGAACAATACTGAAGGTTCTGATGTCGATATTTCTTCTGGGGAAGCGACCATTCCGTTTATCGTAAAAATGGCTAAGTCAGGTTCCTCTGCTCCAACTAAAGGCCCAGTGAAGACGACCGTAACCTATAACGTAACCTATTATTAATTAATCACTATATCAAGGGAAAGCAGTTTGCTTTCCCTGTTTGGACAAGGCTATGAACAGATTATTATGTTTAGTGTGTTTTTTTTTCTCTATTTCAGTTTCGCAGGCTAGCGTAGTTGTTGGCGGAACGCGCGTTATCTTTGATGGAACAAAAAAGACAACCACCGTCTCTGTTCAGAATAAAGATAATGTTACAAATATCGTCCAGTCATGGTTAGCCATCGTTGATGAGACATCACCCGCGAAAGACTCCTTTATTACCACCCCGCCTCTATTTCGCTTGAAGGCAGGAGAAAAAGGATTTGTACGCATTCTTCGTACAGGCAAACCGATGCCGGAAGATCGAGAGTCTATGTTATGGCTCAATATTAAAGGAATTCCTGCAACGGATGACGTATCAGATAAAAATATAGTGCAATTTGCGATTAACTCAAGGATTAAACTCATTTATCGGCCTGCAGCTTTAAAAAATGCTATTCCGGAAGAATTTGCTCAAAAACTGCAATGGTCAAATGATGGCAGAGCCATTAAGGTAAAAAATGATTCTCCTCTCTATATGAATTTCTCTGAGATTTTTATTAATGGTAAAGCAGTACCCGAGGCGTGGTTTGTTGCACCCTATTCAACGATAAGAATACCGGTAGCTAATGCCTCTCCAGCTGGGAAAAAAGAAATCACATGGAGTGTGATCAATGATTATGGTATGTCGGGACCAAAATATAAGGCCATCATTCAATAGCGCTGGATGGAATGATGCATTCTCATTGAAAACTAGCTATATCGCCATACTTTGCAGTCTTGGCGCTATCCCCTTAACGTCTTTCGCTGGGGAGTATTTTAACCCACATTTACTTGAAGTTAATGAAACTAGTGCGACAAGCGTAGATTTATCTTATATTTCTCGCGAAGCCGTACCTCCTGGTCAGTATAATCTTGATATTTATATTAACGACAAGTTTATCGCTTCTGACACTATCGTCTTTAAGCCACAAAAGGAAGGTAGTGATTCGCCTGCTGAGCCGTGTATTAGCGTTGCGCAACTAAAAGAGTGGTCAATAAAAACGCAGGATTATCCTGAGCTCACGATAGAGGGCTCCGAGTGTGCAAAACTGCCTGCAATACCAGGATGGGAAACGGCGGTTTTACTTTCACAGCAGCGAGTCGATTTTACCGTGCCGCAGGTCGCGATGCTGCGTCACCCTCAGGGCTATGTCCCCGAGAATCAATGGCAGCAGGGCATTACCGCCGGGCTGCTTAACTATAATATTTCGGGGCAAAAAAACGATCCGCGGCACGGAGGCGCATCGACATCCAGTCAGTTTCTTAGTCTGCAGCCTGGGTTGAACGTTGGGCCATGGCGTTTACGTAATTACAGCACCTTTAATCATGATAATGATGGCAACCAGTGGGACTCCGTCTATAGCTATATTTCGCGCGATATCCATGCTCTGAAAGGCCAGCTGATACTGGGGCAGACTTACACCTATCCTGGCATCTTTGACAGCTTCAGCTTCACCGGTGTGCAGATGAATGCAGACAGGGAGATGCTACCGGACAGCATGAATGGCTTTGCTCCGGTGATCAAAGGCATTGCCCGGACGACTGCAGACGTAACGGTATATCAGAATGGATACAGCATCTATAAAACCACGGTCTCTCCCGGGGCATTCGAAATAAATGATCTTTATCCAACGGGGAGTGCGGGCGATCTCTATGTTACGGTGAAAGAGTCTGATGGCGGCGAGCAGAGCTTCGTGGTGCCTTTTGCCTCGCTGGCGATTCTCCAGCGGGAAGGGCAGATAGACTATGCTTTCAGCAGCGGTAAAACTCGCTCGGCGAGCTCAGGCGGAAAGGAATACCATTTTCTGCAATCCACCCTTGCCTGGGGTGCATTGAGTAACGTTACGCTGTACGGCGGTTTTCAGCAACTGGAAGATAAATATAGCAATGCGCTGTTGGGAGCTGGGTTTAATCTGGGATCTGTTGGCGCACTCTCATTGGATGCTTCTCAGTCCTGGGCTGATATAAAAGAAAATCCAACCGCGGATAATACCACTGCCAGCGAGGGGCAGTCTTATCGCGTGCGTTTTAGTAAAGATTTTCCATTAACGGGTACCAACTTCTCCGTTGCCGGATATCGGTATTCAACCCATGGCTATTATTCTCTGCAGAATTTCATTGACCGGGGAAATGCTCATAGCGGGTGTTGTTCATTAACGGGGCGGACTAAAGATCGTTTTGACGCTTCGGCCTCCCAGATTTTCTCCGGGTTCGGTTCTCTCGCCCTCTCGCTGGTCAGTGAATCTTATTGGGATAATTCACGTATGGAGTCGCTGGGGGTGAGCTATAGCAATACCCTGGGTCGCATTTCTTACTTCATTAACTACTCCTACAGCCGAAATGTGCAGAGCACAGGCCAGAACAGCGATAGCTCTCCGACCAGCGATAATATGATATCGCTTACGATGAGCATGCCTTTTGGCGCGGATATATCGGCTAACTACAACCTGAACAGCAGCCGGACGGGCGACACGACCCATAGCCTGGGGTTGAGCGGTTCTGCGTTTGCGGACCGTTCTCTGAACTGGAACGTGCAGGAAGGCTACAACGCCAGCGATAAAAGTACCTCTGGAAACGTCAATCTGAACTATCAGGGTTCCCGGGGCGAAGTCGCCGCCGGATACGGGTATGACAGCTATAGCTCGCACTACAATTACTCGCTTCGCGGCGGGATGGTTGCCCATTCTGGCGGGGTAACCCTTTCTCGCTATCTGGGCGAGAGCGTGGCGCTGGTCGAAGCGCCGGGCGTCAGCGATGTGGCAGTTCGGGGGCAGACGAATATTACGACCGATGCTTTTGGATACGCCGTTGTGCCTTTTGTACGCCCCTACCATGAAAACAATCTCTCTCTTGATGAGCAGCAGGTCTCTGGTGCGGAAATTGATAACATTGTCAGAAAGGTAGTCCCGACGCGAAATGCGATTGTTAAAGTCAAATATGATACCTGGATCGGCTATAAGGCCATGGTCACCATCAACTACAAAAATAAAGCGGTGCCTTTTGGCGCCGTGGTGACGCTTGAGGATGAAAATCTGAATGATAAAGAGCGTCGTAGTTCGATTGTCGGCGATGCCGGGCAAGTCTATATTACCGGGTTACCCAAAAAAGGCCGGCTATTTGTGAAGTGGGGTGATACGCAAAATAGCCAGTGTTATCTCAATTATGATTTTTCATCTGATCAGTCAGTGGATGATATCGTTTTTTATGCAGAGAATTGCCGATGATGAATACCAGGGTAAAGGCTTTAATTCATAATCTCAGGATAGCGGCGATGAAGAGGGGGAATGGCCGGCTATCCATAAAACCATGCTTATTGCTTATTATTAGCATTGGGGTTTTATTCATTTTCGCAAGACCTGCCTGGCCCTTTAACGCCAATAGTGAAGTTAATTTTAATGTCAGCGGTAAGATTGAAGAACCCGTATGTGAAGTGTCGGTAAAGCCCTCCAGTACTATCGATCTGGGAACGGTTTCCCTTCAACGTCTGACCGGTAAACCAGGCGCGAGTAGTGATGCCACGGCCGTTGCCATTGCCTTTGAGCATTGCTCAACGGGGATGACCTCGGTGACGATAACATTTAACGGTAATTCATATAGTAGTACCTATCCCAGTATTTATCAGGATGAGCTTATTTATGGTGCCAAGAACGTAGGGTTACAGCTGCTAAGTGCGGTGGATCAGAAAAGCCTGGGGCCAAATGATACTTATACCTATGCCCTCCCTGAGGGCGCTGAACGCGTTTTTAATATGATTGCCAGAATGTACACCCCTGACGGGAAAGTAACAGCGGGAAAGGTGGCTTTTACCGTTACTTTCAACGTGACCTACAAATAATAGTGCGCATAAAAACATATAAATGGAGTTAGTATGAAACGTGTTTTTTTACTGCTGCTGTGGCTGTCTCCAGTTTGTGGCTGGGCCTGCAGCAACTATATAAATGGCGGGGATGTCACCATTGCCAACCTGCCGCCAAGAATATTGCTGAGTGCGAATAACTATACGGCTGGGACCATTCTCTATGACTCCGGGAAAATCACCGGGCCGCAAACTTCGATGAATAATTGTAATGGTGGTATTTACGCACAGTTTAAATGGGCTTCCTCAATGGTGGGTTCTCACACCAGCGATCATATCTATACGACTTCAGTCCCGGGGATCGGTATCAGAATAAAAGTGTGGCTTAATGTCACAGGGCAAATGGAGGGTTACAATACCCAAATCAAACCTGACTATAGCGAACATTATATAGGAGATGCGAATTTTCTATTGGGGCAGGGGAGCTTGTTTTATTTTTATAACCACTCTCACTACAACCCTGTCTATCAATTGCAATTGATAGCCACTGGCGGCGCTATCGCCAGCGGTAGTGCTCTGACCTTGGGTAACCCAACCTCAACGGTGTCCATCAAAGATGGCGATGGCACGATGGCAGCTTCCAGTTTGCGCGTCACTGGTTCCACGCAAATCCAGCTGGTGCCGATGGGGTGCGATGTTGACGTGACAAGTCTGCTATTTCAGATGGGCAACGTCAGCGCCTCTGAATTTAATAAGGCGACAAAAGTCGGTTCTGCACAACAAAATCTGACGCTGACTTGCGAACCAGGAACGAACGTCACACTGAAGGTCTCGGCCTCTTCAGCTCAAGGAGATAATCCAGACAATAGCGTGATATCCCTGGGATGGGCTCCTGATGCGGCAACAGGTGTCGGCGTGCAATTGAATCTTAATGGGAAGGCATTACCCTTGAATACGGATCTCACATTGTTTTCATCCAGCAGAACGACAGTTTTGAATTCGGGTGCAGAGGCCAGTTACCGCGTATTCAGCAATCCGGACAACCCGGGAGGGGCTTCAGGTACAGAGAGACTTTCCTTTACGACTAACTATTATAAAACCGGTTCCGAGGTGAAGGCTGGGCAGGCGAACGCCAACGGAACCCTGAACTTTACCTACAATTAACCTAAATGCCGCGGGTTGCTTCCCCGGCCAGCAGGCCGGGGAAGCGAGCTTAATGCGCCTGACCTTTCTCGATGCCAATCCCTGTCTGCGAACGGATAAACTGGGCGCGGAACTGCTCGCGCTCGCGCATCCCTTCCGGTGAGTTATCGGTCGCGGAGAAGAGCCAGATGCCGATAAAGGCGATCGCGATGGAGAACAGCGCTGGGTATTCATACGGGAACAGCGCTTTCTCATGACCGAGGATCTGCACCCAAATGGTCGGGCCGAGGATCATCAGAATCACCGCCGTCAGCAGACCCAGCCAGCCGCCGATCATCGCCCCGCGGGTGGTCAGCTTCGACCAGTACATCGACAGCAGGATAATCGGGAAGTTACAGCTGGCGGCAATAGAGAACGCCAGGCCGACCATGAAAGCGATATTCTGATTTTCGAACAGGATGCCCAGCAGAATGGCCACCACGCCGAGGATCAGCACCGTAATTTTGGAGACCTTCAGCTCCTGACGCTCGGTCGCCCCTTTACGGAAGACGTTGGCGTACAGGTCGTGCGACACCGCTGAGGCGCCCGCCAGCGTCAAGCCAGCGACCACCGCCAGAATGGTGGCGAAGGCGACCGCGGAGATAAAGCCGAGGAACAGGTTGCCGCCCACCGCATCCGCCAGATGCACCGCCGCCATATTATTGCCGCCGATAAGCTGCCCGGCCGCGTCTTTGAACACTGGGTTCGCGCCGACCAGCATGATGGCGCCGAAGCCGATGATAAAGGTCAGAATATAGAAGTAGCCCATAAAACCGGTGGCGTAGAACACGCTTTTACGCGCTTCTTTGGCGTCGCTCACGGTAAAGAAACGCATCAGGATATGCGGCAGGCCGGCGGTACCAAACATCAGACCGAGGCCAAGGGAGAGCGCGGATATCGGATCTTTCACCAGCCCGCCTGGGCTCATAATCGCCGCGCCTTTCGGGTGGACGGCCATCGCTTCGGTAAACAGATTATTGAAGCTGAAGCCGACGTGCTTCATCACCATAAAGGCCATAAAGCTGGCGCCGAACAGCAGCAGAACCGCTTTGATAATCTGCACCCAGGTGGTCGCCAGCATGCCGCCGAACAGGACATAGAGCACCATCAGGACGCCCACCAGCACCACCGCAACGTGATAGTTAAGGCCGAACAGCAGCTGGATCAGCTTGCCGGCGCCGACCATTTGGGCGATCAGATAGAGGGCCACCACCACCAGCGAGCCGCAGGCGGAGAGGGTGCGGATCGGTCCCTGTTTGAGACGATAGGACGCCACGTCGGCAAAGGTGTAGCGGCCAAGGTTGCGCAGACGTTCGGCAATCAGAAACAGGATAATCGGCCAGCCGACAAGGAAGCCCAGCGAGTAGATCAGACCGTCGTAACCGGAGGTATACACCAGCGCGGAGATACCAAGGAACGACGCTGCCGACATAAAGTCGCCGGCAATCGCCAGCCCGTTCTGGAAACCGGTGATATTGCCGCCGGCGGTGTAGTAATCGCTGCGCGAACGCACCCGTTTTGACGCCCAGTAAGTGATATACAGTGTCAGGGCGACGAAAATCAGGAACATGACAATCGCCTGCCAGTTGGTCGGCTGGCGCTGTACCGCGCCGGTAATGGCGTCTGCGGCCTGAACGCCGAGGGGCAGCAGCGTGGCGGCGAGCGCCGTCAGGACTCTCTTGATCATGCTTTTACCTCGTTGAGAACGCTCTTGGTCAAACGGTCGAATTCACCGTTGGCCCGCCAGACATAAATACCGGTGAGAACAAACGAAATGACGATCACCCCGATGCCCAGCGGGATCCCGCGGGTGACGCTGGTCCCGGCGTGCAGCGGCGTGCCGAGCCAGCCTGGCGCGAAGGCGATAAGCAGAATAAAGCCCACATAGATCACTAACATAATCACTGACAGAATGGCGGCAAACCGTTGCCGTGATGCCACCAGCTCCCTGAAATGCGCACTATTTTCTATCCGCTGACAAAGTTGTTCATTCATCTTAGCGTCTCCAGAGGTCTCCCTTTCGTCATCCACGCAGCGGACGCTGGCGACAGCAACCCCTCCGGCGTTAAAGGCCGGGATACGGTTCGCTGACGGCGTTCCTGCGAGTGAAATCCTGGGGGAGGGACTTATTTTTATCCTCTCCCCGGTGGGGGAGAGGGTGTAGGGAATCGGTCCTTGCTTACGATGGCATGGTAATGGCCTGCTTCTCTTCGAGCAGTTTTTCCACTACGCCAGGATCGGCGAGAGTCGAGGTATCGCCGAGGTTGCTGGTGTCGCCCGCGGCGATCTTGCGCAGAATGCGGCGCATGATTTTGCCCGAGCGGGTTTTTGGCAACGAATCGGTCCAGTGCAGAACATCCGGCGTCGCCAGTGGGCCGATCTCTTTGCGCACCCAGTTACGCACTTCCGCATACAGCTCCGGCGTCGGTTCTTCACCGTGATTGAGCGTCACGTAGGCGTAAATAGCCTGGCCCTTGATGTTGTGCGGAATACCGACCACTGCCGCTTCGGCGATTTTCGGGTGCGACACCAGCGCCGATTCGATCTCGGCAGTACCCAGACGGTGGCCGGAGACGTTCAGAACGTCATCCACGCGGCCGGTGATCCAGTAATAGCCATCTTCATCTCGGCGCGCGCCGTCGCCGCTAAAGTACATATTTTTGAAGGTGGAGAAGTAGGTTTGCTCAAAGCGCTCATGATCTCCGAACAGGGTTCGCGCCTGGCCGGGCCAGGAGTCGGCGATGGCAAGATTGCCCTCGGTGGCGCCATCCAGCGGCAGGCCTTCGTTATCCACCAGCACCGGCTGGACGCCGAAGAACGGGCGGGTAGCGGAGCCAGCCTTCAGCTCAATCGCCCCCGGCAGCGGAGTGATCATAAAGCCGCCGGTTTCGGTCTGCCACCAGGTGTCCATCACCGGGCACTTCTCGTTACCGATCTTCTTCCAGTACCACTCCCAGGCTTCCGGGTTAATGGGTTCGCCGACCGAGCCGAGAATGCGCAGTGAGGAGCGGTCCGTGCCTTCGATAGCCTTGTCGCCTTCCGCCATCAGGGCACGGATCGCCGTCGGCGCGGTATACAGAATGCTGACCTTATGCTTATCGACGACCTGGCACATACGCGCCGGGGTTGGCCAGTTCGGCACCCCTTCGAACATCAGAGTGGTGGCGCCGCACGCCAGCGGGCCGTACAGCAGATAGCTGTGGCCGGTGACCCAGCCGACATCGGCGGTGCACCAGTAGATATCGCCCGGGTGGTAATCGAAAACGTATTTAAAGGTGGTGGCCGCGTAGACCAGATAGCCGCCGGTGGTGTGCAACACCCCTTTCGGTTTACCGGTGGAGCCAGAGGTATAGAGGATGAACAGCGGATCTTCGGCGTTCATCTCGACGGGGCGGTGTTCGGCGCTGGCGTTCGCCATCAGATCGCTCCACCACAGATCGCGGCCCTCCTGCCAGTCGATTTTACCGCCGGTACGTTTCAGGACCACGACGTGTTCAATGCTGTTGACGTTCGGGTTTTTCAGCGCGTCATCGACGTTTTTCTTCAGCGGGATGGCGCGACCGGCGCGCAGCCCTTCATCCGCGGTGATCACCAGGCGCGAGCTGGAGTCGATAATGCGTCCGGCCACTGCCTCCGGCGAGAAGCCACCGAAAATCACCGAGTGGATGGCGCCGATGCGGGCGCAGGCCAGCATCGCCACCGCGGCTTCCGGCACCATCGGCATATAGATGGCGACCACGTCGCCTTTTTTAATCCCGAGGCCGAGCAGCACATTGGCGAAGCGGCAGACGTCCGCATGCAGTTCACGGTAGGTGATGTGCTTGCTCTGGCTGGCGTCGTCGCCTTCCCAGATGATGGCGGTTTGATCGCCGCGCTCGGCGAGATGGCGGTCGAGGCAGTTGGCGGCGAGGTTCAGGGTGCCGTCTTCATACCATTTGATGGAAATATTACCCGGCGCAAAGGAGGTATTCTTCACGCGGGTGTAGGGGCGCATCCAGTCAAGGATTTTGCCCTGCTCGCCCCAAAATGTATCAGGGTCGGTTATGGATTGTTGATACTGCGACTTGTACTGATCCGGGTTAATCAGGCAACGTTCCGCAATGTTAGCGGGAATAGGGTGTTTGTGTATTTGGCTCATGGCTTTTTTTCTCCTTTGAACTTGTTAAATATATGTCAAACAAACGTTAAGAGTAGGGGTTTTGGCAGCTTTGTTTGTTAATTGGGGGGCAGATCACGCAATGATTCAACTGAGTGAAATTTCGTCAAATGAAACTTTGAAGTGAAATAATTACGCAAATGAATTTATAGAAACGGAAGATGTGAAATATTTTTTATTACAAATACTTATGCATTGTAACTGGGGAAAATTCGTGACTTTATGCAGAAAACCAGAAGAAAGCCCTATTCTTAAAGGCTTGCGCAGCATGCCGTGCAAATGATACTGATATTGCGCGTTAAATAACCCCACAAAGCAACGCAACACAATTCATACCCCCTGCAGTGGGTACCATGACGAAAAGGAATGGTGCCTTTCATTGAGGAAGTCTGTAGTGAAGAAAACAAAAAAAGTCAGTCTGGCCTGGCAAATTTTGCTAGCCCTGGTGCTGGGTATCCTTTTGGGCAGTTATCTGCATTACCACGCCGAAAGTCGCGATTGGTTGATTAGCAATTTGCTGACGCCGGCGGGCGATATCTTTATCCATCTGATTAAAATGATCGTGGTCCCGATTGTTATTTCGACCCTGGTGGTCGGGATTGCCGGCGTGGGCGATGCCAAACAGTTAGGCCGGATCGGCGCCAAAACCATTATCTATTTCGAAGTGATCACCACGGTGGCGATCGTGCTGGGTATCACCCTGGCCAACGTCTTCCAGCCGGGAACGGGCATTGATATGTCGCAGCTGGCGGCGGTTGATATTTCGAAATACCAGAACACCACCGCTGAGGTGCAGAGCCATGCGCATGGCCTGATGGGCACCATCCTGTCGCTGGTGCCGACCAACATCGTGGCGTCGATGGCGAAAGGCGATATGCTGCCGATTATTTTCTTCTCGGTGCTGTTTGGTCTGGGGCTCTCCTCGCTGCCGGCGACGCACCGTGAGCCGCTGGTGACGGTCTTCCGCTCCATCTCCGAAACCATGTTCAAAGTCACCCATATGGTGATGCGCTATGCGCCGATCGGGGTGTTCGCCCTGATTTCAGTGACCGTCGCCACCTTTGGTTTCGCCTCGCTGTGGCCGCTGGCCAAGCTGGTGCTGCTGGTTTACTTCGCGATCCTGTTTTTCGCGCTGGTGGTGCTGGGGATTGTCGCCCGCCTGTGCGGCCTGAGTATCTGGATCCTGATCCGCATCCTGAAAGATGAGCTGATTCTGGCTTACTCCACCGCCAGCTCCGAGAGCGTGCTGCCGCGTATTATCGAGAAAATGGAAGCCTATGGCGCGCCGGCGTCAATCACCAGCTTCGTGGTGCCGACCGGCTACTCCTTTAACCTCGATGGCTCAACGCTGTATCAGAGCATCGCGGCGATCTTTATCGCCCAGCTGTACGGCATCGACCTCTCCATCTGGCAGGAGATCACCCTGGTACTGACCCTGATGGTGACCTCGAAAGGGATCGCCGGCGTGCCGGGCGTCTCTTTTGTGGTGCTGCTGGCCACCCTGGGCAGCGTCGGGATCCCGCTGGAGGGCCTCGCCTTTATCGCCGGCGTCGACCGTATCCTCGACATGGCGCGTACCGCGCTGAACGTGGTGGGCAATGCGCTGGCGGTGCTGGTTATCGCCAAGTGGGAGCATAAGTTCGACCGCAAAAAAGCGCTGGCGTATGAACGCGAAGTGCTGGGCAAGTTTGATAAAACCGCGCAATAAAACACAAAGCCCGGCGCGAGCGCCGGGCTTTTTCTTATCCTTTACTGATCCTGTCAAACTCTTCGCAGCCGGTATCAAACCCCTCCAGGCAACTGACGTTAAGCCAGTGCAGCGCCTTCTGCTTATTCGGTTCGATAAAGCCTTTCTCTCCCTGCTGGAACATCATCCCGGCCCAGTATTCGGCATAGCCGGTCCGCGAGAGCGCCGAGCTGCCTTTAAAGTAGGCGCTCGCTTTCCCATCATCTTCCGGACCGTGCACGCCGCTGGCGTAGATCAGCCCCAGCAGCATCTGGGCGTCTACCGCCGCATCGCTTTCGCTGTCCCGGGCGGCATCCTGCAGAAGCGTGATGGCGTGCGCCACGTCGGTGGGGCCAGCCTGACGGTTCACCAGCACCCGCGCGAGGACGATCTCCCCGGATTTACTGCCGGCCTCGACGGCTTTTTCCGCCAGCTGGCGGGCCTGCGGATAGTCCGCCTGCTGCGGATTGCGAATTTTTAGCTGCGCCAGCAGGGCCAGCGCGTCGCCATCGCCCTGCGCCGCTGCTTTCTGTGCCCAGAATTCGGCTTTCTGATAATCGCCGGAGCTAACCCAGGTATCCGCAAGGTAATATTGCGCGCGTCGATCGCCGGCTTCCGCCTGCTGTTGATACCGGCTACCCGGTTCGGTGGCCACCGCTGCGCCGCTGGTAATGACCAGTAAAAATAAAAAGAGGTATTTCATTTGTATTTATTATCAGCAAGGAACATAGCGCGCAGTATAAAGGGAGGCGAAAAAGAAGAAAATGACAGGGATCGGTAGGTAGAGCGGATTCGCTCGACCTACCGCAGGTACGCGGGCACGGCGCCGCTTGTATGCCGGGTGGCGGCTGCGCCTGACCCGGCCTACGCATCGCGCGAGCCGGATCAGGCCGCCGCACCTTAACCCATCGCGCTTTCGCGCAGGCGGGATTTCAGCTTGTTGTACTCGTCGATCACGTACTGTTCCGCCGCGCGCTGATCGGCAATCCGCTCAACGTTGACGGCGCAGTACTTGTACTCCGGCGTTTTGGTTATCGGGCTCAGGTTCTCGGACACCAGCTCGTTACAGGCGCCAATCCACCACTGGTAGGTCATATACACCGCCCCTTTGTTCGGCCGGTCGCTGACCTGCGCGCGAGTGATGATCCGACCCTTGCGCGAATTCACCCACACCAGCGCTTCATCCTCAATGCCTAACCGTTCGGCGTCGGCGGTGTTGATCTGCGCATAGCCAGGCTCATCCGCCAGCGCCGCCAGCGCCGCGCAGTTACCGGTCATTGAACGGCACGAGTAGTGGCCGACTTCGCGCACCGTCGACAGCACCATCGGGTACTCGTCGGTGAGCTTATCGATCGGCGCGACCCAGTCGCAGGTGAAGAACTGCGCCAGCCCGTTCGGGGTATCGAACTTCTCTTTAAACAGATACGACGTCCCCTGATCGGCGTCGGACTCATCGCGGCACGGCCACATGACGTAGCCAAGCTCACCCATTTTCTCGTAGGTGGCGCCGTAGAAGTCCGGGCACAGATGCCGCAACTCGTCCCAGATCTCCTGGGTGTTGTTGTAGTGCATCTTGTAGCCCATCCGGGTAGCGATTTCGCTGATAATCTGCCAGTCGGTTTTCAGGTCCCATTTCGGCTCTACCGCTTTAAAGAAGCGCTGGAAGCCGCGGTCCGCTGCGGTATAGACGCCTTCGTGCTCGCCCCACGAGGTGGACGGCAGGATAACGTCGGCCGCTGAGGCGGTTTTGGTCATGAAAATGTCCTGGACGATAACCAGCTCCAGATCGTCGAACGCTTTGCGCACCGCCGAGAGTTCGGCATCGGTCTGCAGCGGATCTTCACCCATAATGTACGCCGCCCGCACTTCGCCGTGCGCCGCGCGGTGCGGCAGCTCGCTGATGCGGTAGCCGGTGTGCGCCGGCAGGCTGTCGACGCCCCAGGCTTTGGCGAACTTCTCGCGGTTTTCCGGGAACTTAACGTACTGATAGCCCGGATAGGTATCCGGCAGCGCGCCCATGTCGCAGGCGCCCTGAACGTTGTTCTGGCCACGCACCGGGTTGACGCCGACGCTCGGTTTGCCGAGGTTGCCGGTGAGGATCGCCAGGCTGGTCAGGGAACGCACGGTCTCCACGCCCTGGTAGAACTGGGTCACGCCCATGCCCCACAGAATGGCGGCGGATTTGGCGCTGGCGTACATCCGGGCGCAGGCGCGGATCTCCTGGGCGCTGACCCCGGTGATCTCCTCCACCGACTCCGGCGTGTAGCCTTCAACGATTTTGCGATACTCCTCGAAGCCTTCGGAACGGCTGGCGACGAAGGATTTATCGTACAGATCCTCTTCAATAATCACGTGGCCAATGGCGTTGAGCAGCGCGATATTCGAGCCGTTCTTCAGCGCAATGTGCATATCGGCGATGCGCGCGGTTTCAATTTTGCGCGGGTCGCAGACGATAATTTTCGCCCCGTTGCGTTTAGCGTTAATGACGTGATTCGCCACGATAGGGTGGGAATCCGCCGGGTTGTAGCCGAAGATAAACACCAGATCGGTGTTATCAATCTCTGTGATGGCATTACTCATGGCGCCGTTACCGACCGACTGGTGCAGACCTGCAACCGAAGGGCCGTGTCAGACGCGAGCGCAGCAGTCGACGTTATTGGTACCAATAACGGCGCGCGCGAATTTTTGCATCACATAGTTGGTTTCATTCCCGGTACCGCGGGAGGAGCCGGTGGTTTGGATCGCATCCGGGCCATATTTGGCTTTAATGGCGCTGAGGCGAGTGGCGACGTAATCCAGCGCCTCATCCCAGGAGACAGCTTCCAGCTTGCCGCCGCGTTGACGACGGATCATGGGGGTTTTCAGGCGCGGCGTCAGGATCTGGGTATCGTTAATAAAGTCCCAGCCATAATAGCCCTTCAGGCACAGGGTTCCCTGGTTGGTTTTCCCCTGCGCCGCTTCAGCCCGAACGATTTTGCCGTTATCGACCACCAGGTTGATTTTGCAACCTGATGCGCAATACGGGCAAACCGTGACGACTTTTTTCATCGGTCTTGCTCCAGTTATTCAATGGGCGCGTTTGCGCTATCGCGCCGTCACTATGCATCTTCTATGCCATATTTTCATTGTGGGTATTCCTTGATGATACGTGGCTTTTTTGGGCGAAATGCTGACGAAAAACAGCCTGTCGACAGATTTGACGTGTCGATACCCTAGAGATGTGACGGCGCTTGAAAAAATGTCACCGGAAGAGGAATTTGTCGGCGCAGCCTTGCAGAATCGATCAGACTGACACTAACTCCCCGCGGGCAGAGGCAAAGATGAAACCGGTCATTTTAGTGGTTGATGACGACATAGCGATGGGCGAGCTGCTCAGCGATGTGCTCGGCGCGCACGCGTTTGAGGTGCTGGTCTGCCAGACCGGCGGCGACGCGCTGGCGACGGTGGCGCAGCGGGCGGACATCGCGCTGGTTTTGCTGGATATGATCCTGCCGGATACCCATGGCCTGCAGGTGCTCCAGCAGCTGCAGCGCACCCGGCCTGAGCTGCCGGTGGTGATGCTCTCCGGCCTGGGCAGCGAGTCCGATGTGGTGGTGGGCCTGGAGATGGGCGCCGATGATTACATCGCCAAACCGTTCAGTTCGCGGGTGGTGGTCGCCCGGGTGAAGGCGGTGCTGCGGCGCAGCGGGGCGCTGGCCAGCGAGGCGCCGGGCGGCGTCGCTGGCCTGACGTTCAACGGCTGGCGGCTGGATACCACCCGCTGTGAGCTGTATAACCCGCAGCAGCAGGCGATCCCGCTGACCCAGGGAGAATACGGTTTGCTGCTGGCGCTGGCGCAGAACGCCCGCCGGGTGCTGAACCGCGAACAGTTGCTGGCGCTGACCCATACCGAAAGCACCGAGGTGTTCGACCGCACCATCGATGTGCTGATCATGCGCCTGCGGCGCAAAATCGAGCTGAACCCGCATCAGCCGACGCTGATTAAAACGCTGCGCGGCCTGGGCTATGTCTTTTCCGCCGACGTGACCCACAGCGAGAAGGCGGCGTAGGGCGGGAAGCTGTCTAACCGGCCTGCCCATTGCTGGGGGAGTCAACCCTTCTAATTATTCTGCAACTGAATAAACGCCTGTAGCTCAGTGAGCGTTTTGGCGCCGTCGATCGCATTGGCAGCCTGCAGGCTGGCGCGTGCGCAGGCGTGGGCTAGCTGCAGACTGTCGGTTAACGGCCAGCGTTCGTGGCTGCCGTACAGCAGGCCGGCGCAGAAGGCATCCCCGGCGCCGACGCTGCCGACAATCTCCTCCGGCGGCAGCCGCCATGACGGCACCCAGCGCCCGGCTTCGGTACGGGAGACGCCCCATGCCCCCTCCGGGCAGTGGATCACCACCCGTTGGCGCACGCCGGCGTCAAGCAATGCGCTGGCGGCGCGGGCGATATGGGCGACGTGCGGCTCGCCGTTGGGTAGACGAATCTCCAGCCCGCTAAACTCGCTGGCTTCCAGCTCATTGATGGTCAGGTAGTCAAGATGCGCCAGCGCCGGCAGGACCAGCGGGCGGTAGCGCGGGTCGCCCTTGCGCGACACCAGATCGAGGGAAACCTCATAGCCTCGCTCGCGCATCTGCGCCAGCAACCGCGCGCTGCGGGTGCCGTACTCTTCGTCGGGGCGATCGAGACTCTCAAGCAGCAGCAGATAGCCGAGATGGAAAATTTTCAGCGGCGCATCCAGCGGCTCAAAGGCCGGAAGGTCAAGCAGGCGGTTGGCGCCGGGAGAGTGAAAGAAGGTGCGCTGGCCTTCGGCGTCGGTCATCACCTGAGTCATCGAGGTGGGGGCGGAGCTGGTGCGCTGCACAAGCTGGCGATTGATATGGTACTGATCGAGCATGGCGGTAATGTAGTCGCCATCGTTATCCTCGCCAATCAGGCCGACCGCCTGCAGCGGCAGTCCGGCGTGCATTTTGGCCAGGGTCAGCAGGACATTCAGCGGCGCGCCGCCGGTGGCGCGTTCGCTGTGAATAATTTCCACCAGCCAGCCGCGCTCCGGCCACTGTCTGATCAGGTGGACATGATCGACCAGCATGTTGCCTGCGGCAATAATGCCTTTGCGTTCCATGATCGCTACCCCGCGCCGTCATACCTGTTAAGCGTAGCGCACAATCGGCGGAACGATTGTGCGCCCGGTTGCGCTTATTTCACGGTCCAGCCTTTGTAGGAACTGACGTTATTTTTGTCGATCATGGTCACCGGGATCAGCACCGGCGCGGTCGGCGCCGGTTTGCCCTGCAGGATGTTATAGCCAATTTCCACCGCCTTCGCCGCCATCACCTGCGGATCCTGCGCCGGCGTCGCGACGAACAGCGAGTTCTTACGCTTCAGCGCCTCTTCGCCGTCCGGGCTGCCGTCGACGCCGACGATGAAGAACTCGCTGCGCTGCGCCTGTTTCGCTGCCAGATCGGCGCCAATCGCCGTCGGATCGTTGATCGCGAACACGCCGTCAATCTTCGGATTGGCCGCCAGCAGGGAGGTCATCACCTCCAGTCCGCCTTCCCGGCTGCCTTTCGCGTTCTGGTTGGAGGACAAAATTTTAATATCCGGGTGTTTTTTGAACTCCGTTTCGCAGCCTTCGACGCGGTTTTGTACGGCGGATACCGGCGGCCCGTTGATGATCACCACGTTGCCTTTGTTGTTCAGACGATCGCTAATGTATTTACAGGCCAGCTCGCCCGCCTGGGTGTTATCGGAGGTGATAGTGGCGTCGGCCCCTTCGGCGGCAACGTCAACCGCCACTACCACGATCCCGGCCTCTTTGGCCCGCTTCACCGCCGGGCCAATGCCTTTCGAATCGGCGGCGTTGAGGATAATCATATCGACTTTAGCGGCGATAAAGTTGTCGATCTGCGCCACCTGCTGGCCCAGGTCGTAGCCGCTGGAGACCAGCGTCACTTTGACGTTATCCCCCGCCAGTTTGCGGGCTTCCAGCTCCGCGCCCTTGGTGATCTGCACAAAAAACGGGTTGGCAAGGTCGCCCACCGTCACGCCTATCGCTTTCAGCTCTTTGGCCGACGCAAAGGGGGCGGCGGCCAGCAGCGCGCCAGCACACAGCGCGGTGACTATCGGTTTTAAACGCATTCGCTTTTCCTCGCAGGTAAGATGGTGTTGTTATGCACTTTGATGGTGTCGGGTACGGTATTTGTCGATCAGCACCGCAATGATGATCACCGCCCCTTTGATCACCAGTTGCCAGAAGTAGGAGACCCCCATCAGGGTCATACCGTTATTGAGGGTGGCGATAATCAGCGCCCCCACCAGCGTACCGGTGATGGTGCCGATGCCGCCGACGAAGCTGGTGCCGCCGAGAATGACTGCGGCGATGGCGTCCAGCTCGTAGCCGACCCCGAGATTGCCGTTGGCGCTGTACAGCCGGGAGGCGCTCATCACCCCGCCAAGGCCGGAGAGCAGGCCGCTCATGCCATAGACAAACAGCAGCACCAGCCAGACTTTGATGCCGGTCAGCCGCGCCGCCTGCATGTTGCCGCCCACCGCGTAGATATGCACCCCAAGGGTGGTTCGGCGCAGGATAAACCAGCACACCGCGATAACCGCCAGGGCGATGACCACCAGCCACGGCACCGGGCCGAGGTAGTCATTGCCGATCCACTCGAAGCTGATATCGGAGTTGATTACCGTGGTGCCGTCGGCCAGCAGATAGGCGGCGCCGCGCAGCGCCGTGTAAGTGCCGAGGGTGACGATAAACGGCGGTAGCCCGGCGAAGGCCACCAGCGCGCCGTTGAACAGCCCAAGCAGCAGGCCGAGCATCAGCGCCGCCGGAATTGACAGCAACGCCAACTCCGGGATCAGCGAGACCACCATTGCCGCCACCGCGGTGGTGCCGAGAATGGAGCCGACGGAGAGGTCAATGCCGCCGGTGAGGATGATGAAGGTCATTCCCGCCGCCAGCACAATGTTGATCGAGGCCTGGCGGGTAATATTCAGCAGATTGCTTTCCGTGAAGAAGTTGGGGGCGATAAAGCCGAAAACGGCGACGATCAGGATGAGGATCGGCAGAATGCCGACGGTCTGCATCAGGTCGCCCATCAGCATTTTTTTCGCCGAAGCGGATGTCGCGACCGGCGCGGAGGTCTCTTTCGGTATGCTCATAGTTGCCCTGCCTTAAGGTGAGAATCGTTCACGCCGGTGGCCAGCGTCATGATCTGTTCCTGGCTGATATCGCCGGACTGCAGCTCGCCGGCGATAGTCCCTTCGCGCATCACATAGACCCGGTCGCTCATGCCCACCACTTCAGGCAGTTCGCTGGAGATCATCAGAATAGCGACGCCCTGGCGCGCCATGTCGTTCATGATGCGGTAAATCTCACTTTTCGCGCCGACGTCGACGCCGCGGGTGGGTTCATCGAGGATCAGAATGCGTGGGCCAATCGCCACCCAGCGCGAAATCAACAGCTTCTGCTGGTTGCCACCGGACAGTCCGCCGGCGCGCACCTGGGCGTGCGGCACGCGAATGTTAAGTAACTGGATGGCGTCATCGGAAATAGTTTGCGCCTTACGGCGATTGAGCATCCCCCAGGTCGCGTCGCGCTCCAGCGTCGCCATGGTGATGTTTTCCTGGGCCGCCAGTTCGAGAAACAGGCCCTGCTCTTTGCGATTTTCGGTCAGAAAGCCGATTCCATGGTCGATGGCTTCGCGCGGCGAGTGGATCACCACCGGCTCGCCGTCGATCTCGATCACCCCGCCGGTGGCTTTGCGCACGCCAAAGATCAGCTGCGCCAGCTCGGAGCGTCCGGCGCCGACCAGCCCGGCGAGGCCGACGATTTCGCCAGCATGCACCACCAGGCTGCTGGGCTTAACCTTGCCGCCATCGGTCAGATCCTCGACCCGCAGGCGCGGCTGGCCGCGGGGAATATCGCGCTCTTTATTGAACAGATCGCTGAGCGGACGGCCGACCATCATGCGCACCAGCTCCGGCGCATTGAGCTTGTCGCGCACCAGGCTGCCGACATACTGCCCATCGCGCAGGACGCTGACCCGGTCGGAGAGCTCATACACTTCCGCCATGCGGTGGCTGATATAGATGATCGCCATGCCCTCGTCACGCAGGCGCAGGATGAGGTCGAACAGGCGCTGGGTTTCTCGCGAGGAGAGGGCGGCGGTGGGTTCATCCATCACCAGAATGCGGCTTTGACGGTGCAGAGCGCGGGCGATCTCCACCTGCTGCTGTTCGGCGATGGTCAGGGTCATCACCCGGTCGCTGGCCTTGAACTGGGCGCCGAGACGGTCGATCACCGCCTGCGCCTGGCTGAGCATCGCTTTGCGCTGCACCAGGCCACCGCGCGCCAGCTCGCTGCCGAGGAAAATGTTTTCCGCGACGGTCAGGTTCGGCGCCAGCTGCATCTCCTGGTAGATCAACGTGATCCCGGCGGCCAGCGCGTCCTTGGGGCCGCGGATCGTTTGCGGTTTCCCGTCGATCAGGATCTCGCCGCTGGTGGCGGTATAGGCGCCGGCGAGGATCTTCATCAGCGTGCTTTTTCCGGCGCCGTTTTCCCCCATCAGGGCATGGATCTCGCCGGGCCAGACCGTCAGGTCGACGCCCTTCAGCGCGTAGAATTTGCCAAAAGCTTTGGCGATATGGCGCATTTCCAGTACCGGGGTGGCGATCATCACGGCGCTCCTGTCTGCGAGAACAATAGCTGCAGTCCACCACCGGAAAATAAATGCAGGATGTCAGAATCCATTCATATTTGTCATAGTGATAAATAGTTAACCGCGATCACAGTTACGCGGCGTCATTTTCTGCACCGTCACGCTTATCTGCCGACCGTTCCTTCACCGGAGTTGCTATGACCGCTCGCCGACACCCGTTTTTCACCAGCGCCCGTGGCCGCCTGCTCTCCTTTAATCTGCTGATGGTAGTCGTCACCCTGCTGGTGAGCGGCGTGGCGGTGTTCGGCTTTCACCACGCCAGCCAGTTGCAGGAGCAGGTGCAGCGCCAGACCCTCAACGATATGCGCGGCAGTATGGATCTGGCGCGGGACACGGCGAATGTCGCCACGGCGGCGGTGCGCCTGTCGCAGGTGGTGGGCGCGCTGGAGTACAAAAGCGAAGCGGAACGGCTGCTGGCGACGCAGCAGGCGCTGAAGCACTCGCTGGCCCAGCTGGCGGCGGCCCCGCTGGCGCAGCAGGAGCAGGCGCTGGTGGCCAGTATTATTCGCCGCAGCAACGCGCTGCAGCAGAGCGTGGCGGAGATGCTGGAGCGCGGCCAGCGCCGCCATCTGCAGCGCAATGCGCTGCTGAGTTCGCTTTACCAGAATCAGAGCAACCTGCGCCATCTCGCCGATCTTAACGATCGCGGCGGGGACCGGGCGATCGATCCTCGCCGGCTGGCCGAGATGGACCGGCTGATCGTTGCCGCGATCCATACCGTCACGCCGCGGTCGATCGTCCTGCAGCTCGACCAGCTGCGCGGCGACCTGCCGGCCCATAGCGCCGATCCCGCGCTGGCGTTTGTTCTTCCCGACGTCACCCGGGAGCTGGCGAAACTTGCCCCGCTGTCGGCCCAGCTGGAGGAGAGCGACCTGACGATCAGCTGGTACATGTACCACATCAAAGCGCTGGTCGCGCTGCTTAACGACGACATCAATCAGTACGTGACCCGGGTGGCGGAAGCCTCCGAACAGCGGGCGGCGCAGAGCCATCGGGAGCTACGCTCCATCAGCATGTTTATTCTGCTTTCCGCGCTGCTGGCGCTGGCGATCACCGGCTGCGCCGGGTGGTACATCTACCGTAACCTGGGCTCTAACCTGACCGCTATCTCGCGGGCGATGTCGCGGCTGGCTCAGGGAGAGCCGAACGTCTCGGTGCCGGCCCTGCAGCGGCGCGACGAGCTGGGCGAACTGGCGCGCGCCTTTAACGTTTTCGCCCGCAATACGGCGTCGCTGGAGCACACCACCCGGCTGCTGAAAGAGAAGACCACCCAGATGGAGATCGATCGGATTAAGCGCCAGGAGCTGGAGGAGGCGCTGCTGCACAGCCAGAAGATGAAGGCCGTCGGCCAGCTGACCGGCGGCCTGGCGCATGATTTTAACAACCTGCTGGCGGTGATCATCGGCAGCCTTGAGCTGGTGGAGCCGAATGCGCAGGATGCGCCGCGCCTCACCAGGGCGCTGAAGGCGGCGGAACGCGGGGCGCTGCTGACCCAGCGGCTGCTGGCCTTTTCGCGCAAGCAGGCGCTGCATCCCCAGGCGGTGGCGATGGCGCCGCTGCTGGAGAACCTCAGCGAGCTGATGCGCCACTCCCTGCCGGCGACCTTGAGCCTGGAGATTGAGGCGCAGTCGCCGGCATGGCCGGCATGGATAGACGTCGGCCAGCTGGAAAACGCCCTGATCAACCTGGTGATGAACGCCCGCGACGCCATGGCCGGGCGCGCGGGCGTCATTAAAATTCGCACCTGGAATCAGCGAGTCACTCGCAGCAGCGGCCAGCGGCAGGATATGGTGGCCCTGGAGGTGATCGATCACGGCAGCGGCATGTCGCAGGCGGTGAAAGCCCGGGTGTTTGAACCCTTCTTCACCACCAAAGCCACCGGCAGCGGCAGCGGCCTGGGGCTGTCGATGGTGTATGGCTTTGTGCGCCAGTCGGGCGGCCGGGTGGCGCTGGAGAGCGCGCCGGGACAGGGGACGACGGTGCGGCTGCAGCTGCCCCGGGCGATGACCGAGGTCGGGAAGGCGGTGGCGCCGGTGGAAGACGAACCCATCCCGGCGGGAGAGCGGCTGGCGCTGGTGCTGGAGGATGAAGAGGATGTTCGCCAGACGCTGTGCGAACAGCTGCATCAGCTGGGCTGGCTGACGCTGGAAACCGCCAGCGGGGAAGCGGCGCTGCAGCTGCTGGAGGCCTCGCCGGATATCGCCCTGTTGATCAGCGATCTGATGCTGCCCGGCGCGCTGAGCGGCGCCGATGTGATCCATACCGCCCGCCGCCGCTTTCCGGCGCTGCCGGTGCTGCTGATCAGCGGCCAGGATTTGCGCCCGGCGCAGAACCCGGCCCTGCCGGAGGTGGAGTGGCTGCGTAAGCCCTTTACCCGCGCCCAGCTGGCGCAGGCGCTAAGCGCGGCGTACGCGAGGATTTGAGATTCCTCCGCTACCCGGGCGGCATGCCGTTGATTAAGGTAGCGGCAGGACTCTGATGAGATTGGCCCCGATGAAACGTTACGCAACCGCACTGCTCTTTTGCACTCTGTCGCTGACCAGCCTGGCCGCTCGCGCCGATATTATCGATGACGCGATCGGCAATATTCAGCAAGCCATTAACGACGCCTATAACCCGGGCAGTAGCCGTTCCAGTGACGACGACGACAGAGACAATGACGATGGCCGTTATGATGACGGGCGCTATCAAGGGAGCCGCCAGCAGAGTCGTGACAGCCAGCGCCAGTATGACGATCGGCAACGCCAGCTGGACGATCGCCGCCGTCAGCTGGATGAACGCCAGCGCCAGCTCGATCGCGATCGCCGCCAGTTAGAAAGCGATCAGCGTCGTCTGGACGATGACTATTGATCGCCCCGCTGCAGACCGACGCTTAATCCAGTACTATTTCCATCCCGTCATAGCCCGCTTCGAAACCTTCCGGTAGCGGGTTATCCATCATCCAGACGTCAAACTGATGGCTGATATGGGTGAGGATCACTCGCGGACAGCCTATCGCCTGGTTAAGGGCGCGAACGGTAGTGAAATCGTTGTGGTTACGCGGGGTCTGCGCGCGCGGCTCATGACTGCAGTCGATGATCATCGCCTGCGGGCGATTGTTGAGTAAAAACTTCAGCGTCTTGTCCGGCAGCCCGGCGGTATCCGAGAGCCAGGCCACCCGACTGTGGGCCGACTCCAGCAGATAACCGAAGGTGAGCTTCGAATGGTTGAGCGGCAGGGGCGTCACCCGCAGGCCCTGCAGCTCAAACACCACAAACGGCGTGACGGTATGGCTGAAGTCGAGCAGGCCGGGGTGCTTGAGCAGATCGTCGCAGCCGGCGTCGTCCGGCGGGCCATAGACCGGGATCGGCCCGCCCACGCCCCAGCGCAGCGGAAACAGCCCCTGCACATGATCCAGGTGATAGTGGGTTAGCAGCACTTGCTGAAAGCTGCCGGCGGGATGATGTTCCATCAGATCCGGCCTACCGGCGTCCAGCAGCGTCACTGCGCTGTTGAACGTCACCACCCCGCTACAGGGGCGGCGGCGATGGCTTTCCTCACGGCGGGCGCGGCGGCAGGCCGCGCAATCGCAGCCGAAGACCGGCACCAGCTGAGCGCCGCCGGTGCCGGTTAAGCGGAGGGTCAGGCTCATCGTGTCACCTTTCACTCATACCGGTTGATTCTCTACGCGTGCCACGTGGCTGCGCAGCAGGCGGAAGAAATCGTCAACCGATTGTCTGAGACTGCCGTCGTTATTCAGCGTCAGGCAATCGTCCGGCTTATAGCGCGCGGCGCGGTCCAGACGCTGGGCGATGTCCACCGCATTTTCCCGGCCGCGCTGCTCCAGCCGCTGGCGCAGCACCGGCGGCGAGACGGCGAGACAGATCGGCACCAGCACCTCGCCGTAGCGTTCCCGCGCCAGCGCCAGATGGGCGCGGGAGCCATTGGCCACCACGTCGAAGCCGGCGTGCAGCCAGAGGTCGATCTCCACGCCAATGCCATAGTAAGTATGGTTGGCGTGCCAGCTGAGGGCAAAGAGATGCTGCTCGGCGCGGGTAAAAAATTCATGTTCGCTGAGGGCGATATGGTTTTCGTTACCGGCGTTAAAGGGCCGGGTAATGTAACGATGCGCCACCAGCAGCTGCGGGTGCTCGCGCTGGCGCAGCGCCGCCAGCAGGCTGTCTTTACCGGAGCCGGAGGGCCCCACCAGCCAAATCAGTTTCCCCGGCATTAAAAGACCCTCCTTCCCTGGCGCCAGACATGGTCGATGTGGACATGCTCGCCGCGACGGTGCGCCAGCACCAGGTCGGCGCGTTTCCCCTCGGCGATGACGCCGCGATCGTCAAGGCCCAGCGCCTGCGCCGGATGTTTGCTGACCAGACGGATCGCCTGCGCCAGGGTGAAGGCGTTATCCTCGGCGTCGGCGATGCGGAATGCGGCATCCAGCAGGCTGGCGGGGTAGTAGTCGGAAGAGAGAATGTCGAGCAAACCGTGGTTCGCCAGCTGGTGGGCGGCGACGTTGCCGGAGTGGGAACCGCCGCGCACGATATTCGGCGCCCCCATCAGGACGTGCATCCCGCGCTGACGTGAAGCCTGCGCCGCGGCCAGGGTGGTAGGAAACTCGGCGATCACGCTACCCAACTGGTGGGATTCAGCCACATGCGCCTCGGTAGCGTCGTCGTGGCTGGCGAGGGCGATACGGCGGGCGCGGCACATGGCGGCAATGGTCTGGCGATTGGGCTGCGACCAGGTGGCGGCCAGGGCCATCTGCTCGGCTTCAAAACGATCCATCTCGTCATGCGTCAGATGGTACTTTCCCTGATAGTAATCGCGGTACTTGCTGCGATCGGCATACTGGCGCTGGCCCGGGGAGTGATCCATCAGCGAGACCATGCTCACCGATTCGCGCTCGATCAGCTTTTCAAACAGCGGCAGCGTGGTGTGATGCGGCAGCTCGCAGCGCAGGTGCAGACGGTGCTCGGCGCGGTTAAGACCACGCTTTTGCGTCTCTTCCACCGCATTGACCATCTTCTCCAGATTCTCAAGACGATCGCCGCCATCGCGCACGTCGCCAATCGCCACGGCGTCGAGCACGGTGGTGATGCCGCTGGCGACCATCATTGCATCGTGGCTGCTCATCGCCGAGTGGGCCGGCCAGTCCACCTTCGGTCGCGGGGTAAAGAATTTGTCGAGGTTATCGGTATGCAGTTCGATAAGGCCCGGCAGCAGCCAGCCGCCTTCGCCATCCAGCGCCTGCGGCAGCCGGCTCTGGCTTTCCGCGAAGGCGAGAATGCGACCGCCCTGGACTTCCAGCGAACCGTGTACCACGTCGTCGTCGAGAACCAGATTTACGTTATTGATAATCATGCTGTCATTCCCATGGGGTGCAGCCGGTCGGCGACCTGGCGGCGTACCCCTTCGTCATGGAAAATCCCGACGATGGCCGCGCCGCGCGCTTTGGCATCGTGGATCAGGTCGACCACGGCAGCACTGTTTTTGGCATCCAGTGAGGCGGTGGGTTCATCGAGGAGCAGGATCGGATAGTCGACCGCAAAACCGCGGGCGATATTGACCCGCTGCTGTTCGCCGCCGGAAAAGGTCGACGGCGCAAGATGCCACAGACGTTCGGGAACGTTGAGGCGGGTCAGCAGCTGGGCGGCTTTGGCGGCGCTCGCTTCACGCGGCGTCCCGAGGTCGAGCAGCGGCTGCATCACCACCTCCAGCGCCGAAATGCGCGGGATCACCCGCAGAAACTGGCTGACCCAGCCGATGGTGGTTTGACGCACTTCCAGCACCTTGCGCGGCGTGGCGGTGACCAGATCGACCCATTCGTCGCCGTGGCGGATATGAATATGGCCGCTGTCCGGCAGATAGTTGGCGTACAGCGAGCGCAGCAGGGTCGATTTGCCGCTGCCGGAGTGGCCGTGGAGCACCACGCACTCCCCGGCGTTAACGGTCAGCGAGGCGTCGGCCAGCACCGGCAGACGCACGCCGTGTTGCTGGTGCAGAACAAAGGTTTTATGAATGTTTTCAACGCGGATCATGTTAGCCCTCACGGGGTTGAGTTGCCGGGTGGCGCTTCGCTGACCCGGCCTACGAATAACGCATCTGCAGGCCGGGTAAGGCGCAGCCGCCGCCCGGCAAAACAGCGTCAGTTCTGCAATACCGACGACACCAACAGCTGGGTGTAAGGGTGATGCGGATCGTCGAGCACCCGGTCGGTTAAGCCACTCTCCACCACCTGGCCCTGCTTCATCACCAGCAGTCGGTTCGCCAGCAGGCGGGCGACGCCGAGATCGTGGGTGACAATCACCACCGCCAGATTAAGCTCCACCGCCAGGCAGCGCAGCAGATCAAGCAGCCGCGCCTGTACGGACACATCCAGCCCGCCGGTGGGTTCATCCATAAACACCAGCTTCGGCTGGGTGACGAGATTGCGGGCGATCTGTAGGCGCTGCTGCATGCCGCCGGAAAAGGTGGTGGGCAGGTCGTCGATGCGCGAGGGCGGGATCTCCACCTCCTGCAGCCACTTTTCAGCGGTGGCGCGAATGTTGCCGTAGTGGCGGGCGCCGGTGGCCATCAGCCGTTCGCCGATGTTGCCCCCGGCGGAGACCTGGCGACGCAGGCCGTCCATCGGGTGCTGATGCACCACCCCCCATTCGGTGCGCAGCAGGCGGCGGCGTTCGGCTTCGCTCATGGCGTACAGCGAGCGCTGCTGGTACAGCACCTCGCCCCGCTGCGGCGTCAGGCGGGCGGAAATCGCCTTCAGCAGGGTGGTTTTACCGGATCCGGACTCCCCAACGATGCCGAGCACTTCCCCCGGCCACAGTTCGAAGGAGACGTCGCGGAAGCCTTTATCCGGGGCATAGAGATGGGTCAGGTGATTGACGGCAAGTAACGGCTGGCTCATTTTTTCTGCTCCTCGCTCTGCTGGCGGCAATAGTCGGTATCGGAGCAGACAAACATCCGCTGGCCGCTGTCATCCAGCACCACTTCGTCGAGGTAGCTGTGGCGCGAGCCGCAGATGGCGCAAGGCTCATCCCACTCCTGGACGGTAAACGGATGGTCGTCGAAATCGAGACTTTCCACCGGGGTATAGGGCGGCACGGCGTAGATCCGCTTTTCACGCCCGGCGCCGAACAGCTGCAGCGCCGGCATCATGTGCATTTTCGGGTTATCGAATTTCGGGATCGGCGAGGGGTCCATCACGTAGCGGCCATTGACCTTCACCGGGTAGGCGTAGGTGGTGGCGATATGGCCGAAGCGGGCGATATCTTCATACAGTTTCACCTGCATCACGCCATACTCTTCCAGGGCGTGCATGGTGCGGGTTTCGGTTTCGCGCGGCTCGATAAAGCGCAGCGGCTCCGGGATCGGCACCTGATAGATCAGGATCTGATCCTCCACCAGCGGCGTCTCCGGGATGCGGTGGCGGGTCTGGATCAGGGTGGCGTCTTCAGTGCGCTCAGTGGTGGCGACGCCGGTCACGCGCTTAAAGAACTGGCGGATCGACACCGCGTTGGTGGTGTCATCGGCGCCCTGGTCAATCACCTTCAGCACGTCGTTCTCGCCGATGACGCTGGCGGTCAGCTGGATGCCGCCAGTGCCCCAGCCGTAGGGCATGGGCATTTCGCGACCGCCGAACGGCACCTGATAGCCGGGAATGGCTACCGCTTTGAGAATAGCCCGGCGGATCATGCGCTTGGTTTGCTCGTCGAGATAAGCAAAGTTATAGCCAGTCAGTGGGTTAGCCACGTTCGTTCTCCCGTTGCAGGCGTTTCAGCAGCGCCAGTTCGGCCTGGAAATCGACATAGTGCGGTAGCTTCAGATGCGAGACGAAGCCGGCGGCTTCAACGTTATCGGCGTGGGCCAGCACAAACTCTTCATCCTGGGCGGGACCGGCAATCTCTTCGTCATAGTCCGCCGCCTGCAGGGCGCGGTCGACGAGGGCCATGGCCATCGCTTTGCGCTCGCTCATGCCGAAGGTCAGACCGTAGCCGCGGGTGAAGTGCGGCGGTTCATCCTGCGGGGCGACGAAGCCGTTGACCATTTCGCATTCGGTCAGCAGCAGCTCGCCAATATTGACGCTAAAGCCCAGCTCTTCCGGGACAATCTCCACCTGCACGTAGCCGCTGCGGATCTCGCCGGCAAACGGATGGTTGCGGCCATAGCCGCGCTGAGTCGAATAGGCCAGCGCCAGCAGGTAGCCTTCATCGCCGCGCATCAGCTGCTGCAGGCGTGAAGAACGCGAGCAGGGGTAGACCGGCGGGGTGCGGGTGATATCGTCGGGCGGTGTGCCGCGATCTTCCTCGGCCTTCGCCAGCCCCTGCTGTGTGAGCAGGCGGAAAACATGCGGCGAGGTCGGCGCTTCGCTATCGGCTTTCGGCACAGACGGCGCGTCGCCGTTCGCCAGCAGGGTAAAATCGAGCAGGCGGTGGGTGTAGTCGTAGGTAGGGCCCAGCAGCTGACCGCCGGGGATATCTTTGTACACTGCCGAGATGCGGCGTTCGAGACGCATTCCGGCGGTGTCGATCGGTTCGCTAACCGCCAGCCGCGGCAGGGTGGTGCGGTAGGCGCGCAGCAGGAAGATCGCTTCGACGTTATCGCCGCTGGCCTGCTTGAGCGCCAGCGCCGCCAGTTCGCGATCGGCGATGCCGCCCTCGGTCATCACCCGGTCCACCGCCAGATTGAGCTGGTCGCTTATCTGGTCAACGCTCAGTTCGGGAAGCCGTCCATCGCCCCGTCGTTTCTGTTCCTGTAAGGCGTGAGCGGCGCGGATCGCCTTCTCGCCGCCCTTGACGGCAACGTACATTTAGCAAACCTCCACGTGGGTGGTGCGCGGGATCGCCAGCAAGCGCTCGCCGCAGGTGAGGATCAGGTCAATGCCCAGCGGGAACGGGTGCGGGCGCTCCGTCAGTTCGTCAATGATGCAGTCCGGCAGCTGAGGGGCGATCATTCGCTCTTCGGCAATGCCTGCCCCGGTCAGGCGCAGCATGCGCCCGCCGCTCAGGCTGGCGAGCTGGACGATCAGCGTGACGCCGGTCTCCGGGGCGGTGACGGTGCCCGCGGAGAGGACGTTGAGCTGCTCGGCGCTGATGCCGTCATTGGCGACCGCAAAGACCGCCTGCTGCGGCTGGTCCACCAGCGGCGCGCCGGTATGGAAGCGCAGATTCTGTCCCACCAGATCGTTATGCAGGGCGCTGGCGAGCCAGACCGGTGTTTCGTGATCGGCAAGGGTCAGCAGCAGGCTGGTGGAGGCGACGTTCAGCGGCTGCCAGCCGTGCTGCAACTGCTGCAGGGAGACAATCACCCCCGGCTCGCTCATCGCTTTCAGCAGGCGACGAAAACTGTGTTGGGCATCCTGCACAGCCAGGGTAAAAGCGGGTTGTAAGGTCATGCGTTATCTCCGCGAACCAGGGTAAAGAAGTCGACCCGGCTGGCGTTGACTTCGGCGCGTCGGGCTTCAGTGCGCGCGCTGCGTAGCGCTTCCAGCGGGGTTATCAGGGTTTCCATTAAATTGTGAAAATGGCGGGGCGACTGCAGCAGGGCGTCGATGGCCGCGCAGCGTTCGGCGTGCGGGCGGTCGCGGCCTAAGATCCAGCTGTAGCCGAGCGTACCATCGGCCAGACGTACCGCCGCCCGGGTGAGCGTGGCGTCGCCGGCGAAGAAACGGTCGCCGATACCGCCCATCCGGGCCTGAAGCTGCACCAGGCCTGTCTCGGGAGAGCGGATCAGCTCATACTCCGGCGCCAGCTGCAGGGCGTGCATGCGTGCCAGAAGATCTTGCGGTTCACTGTGGGCCAGCACGGACATCCAGCGCTGGCGGGTGGCGGTATCGAAGTGCATTCAGTGCTCCATGGTGAATTCAATCATGTCGGCGCGGGTCAGGCTGACGGAGTATTCGGTGACGGCCTGCTCGCCCTGGCGGCTGTTGAGGGTGCGCACGCAGAGCAGCGGCGCCATATTGGGGATCTCCAGCAGCTTGCTCTCTTTCGCCTGCGCGCGACGGGCGCTGATTTTGGTACGCACCCGGGTCAGTTCGACGTTAAGCCGATCGCGGAGCAGGTTGTGCAGCGAGCCGTGGCTGAAGGTCTGCAACACCGGCCAGAAGTGCAGGTCGGCGAAGTAGTGGTCAATCAGGCACAGGGCGACGCCATTGACCCGGCGCAGGGTGCGCAGGTGGATGACATTCTCGCCCTCGCTAATGCCAAAGGCCTCGGCAACGTGCGCGCTGGCGGGGCGCAGTACCGACAGCAGTTTTTCGCTGGTGGGATCGCTGCCTTGTTCCAGCAGGTTCTGGCTGAACCGCGCCTGGGCATTGAGCGTGTAATCGATCGGCCGCATCAGCACCAGCACGCCGACGCCCTGACGGCGTTGTACCCAGCCGCGCTCAACCAACTGGTCGATAGCCCGACGCAGGGTATGGCGGTTTACGTCGAAGCGCGTCGCCAGCTGCTGCTCGGCGGGCAGATAGTCGCCGCAGCGATAGTGGTGGCGCAGCTCCTGCTCAAGCCGGGCGGCGATTTCCTGATAGCGCGTGGGATAACTGGTCGGATGTCTGGACAGGTGCATGGTCATCAAGCCTCACACAGCATAGGCGAGGAGCCTCCTCGCGTTGTGAGCCGATCCTGACCGGTTTATGTTGCAGTTCTGTTAAGTGATGATGACTAAAGGATGAAGAGTTAATGCCAGACGGATGACAGGGCGGCCAGGCCGCCCTGGCGGGGTCAGCCTTGTTTGACTACGTTGATCATCCATGGGACGCCAAAGCGATCGACGACTTTGCCGAAGCCGTGGGCCCAGAAGGTTTCCTGCCAGGCCATCTCAATGCGCCCGCCGACCGCCAGCGCGTCGAACCAGCGCTGGCCTTCAGCGACATCGTTGGGATCGAGGACGAGGGTGAAGCCGGCGTAATGCACATCGGGCCCGAAGGCGCTGTCGCTTAGCATCAGCTCGCCGTTGCCGATGCGCAGGCTGGCGTGGGCGATGGCGTCATCCGCCATCTTCTGGCCAGACGGGCAGCCGTCAGAGGCTTCTTGCGCCGAAGGCGGCATTTCGCCAAAGGTCATTTTAAACATCAGCTCGGCGCCCAGCGTCTGCTGATAGAAGGCGATCGCCTCGGCGCAGTTGCCCGCAAAGGCAAGGTAAGGACTTAAGGACATGGTGAATCCCTCAGTGACCGTAACCCGTAAAGCGTAGTCGCCCACAGCGGGATTGAGCCAGACGGCAGCGCGAAAATGGGGCGGGAATAGTGCTGCAGGCGGCAGCGTAAATAGCGGCGGCTGGCGGGATAAATAACCGGATGCGCAGGGAGGCGAAGGGCAGTGAGGATATCGGGAGCGGCGACGGCGATAGGGGAAAATAATCGCGTCGCCTGCCCGGAAATAAATCAGTTCTTTTTGACGAATTCAGATTTCAGCTTCATCGGGCCAAAACCGTCAATTTTGCAGTCAATATTGTGATCGCCTTCGACCAGGCGGATATTCTTCACTTTGGTGCCGATTTTCAGCATCGATGAGCTGCCTTTAACCTTCAGATCTTTCACTACCGTGACGCTGTCGCCATCGGCCAGTAAATTGCCATTGGCATCTTTAACGATCAGAACGTCGTTTTCTTCCGTGGCTTCGGCAGGGTTCCACTCATGGGCGCATTCCGGGCAGATGTACATGCCGTTGTCTTCATAAGTGTAAGTCGAATCGCATTTTGGGCAGTGTGGCAGTTGCATGACGTTCCTCGTGATGTCGTCGAAAAACAGGACGTTGGTCCTTTAAACAGCGGCTGAGAGCCGAAAGTGGCTATGATTATAGCGCAATCACCCACTTTTGTCGGGTGTTTTTTTGCTAAAAAATAGCCGGGGCGCTATTCCGGGAAGAACCGAATAATTGCTGAAATTAACCGCCGGCGATGGAACAACATCGACGAAATAATTTCCGGGCGATCGGCAGAAAATGAACTTATTTATTTTCTGGGACTCTGTAATTAGGCGGTAAATTTATGTGAAGTTGATCGCAGATATAAACACTGTTAGGGTAAAAAAGGGGAGCAGGTCAATTTCATCAATGATGACGATGAGCCGCTCCATTTATTCACCAGTAGCCACAGCAGGCGTCAACAGGTTCGGTTGTACATTCTGTCAGCAGACAGTGCAGGCAAACCTGCTACGCTTGAAATGAGGAGCACAGCAATTCACCGCTCCTGACGCACGTTGCGAATGGCTTTGCCATTCGGCGAAGAGACGTGCATTCAAGGCGGAGTAGCAGAGGAAAAATATGCTTAAAAGGAAAAAAATAAAGCCCATCACCCTTAAGGATGTGACCATCATCGACGATGGTAAACTGAAAAAGGCGATCACCGCGGCCTCCCTGGGCAACGCGATGGAGTGGTTCGATTTCGGCGTCTACGGCTTTGTGGCCTACGCCTTAGGTAAAGTCTTCTTCCCCGATGCCAACCCAAGCGTGCAGATGATTGCCGCACTCGGTACCTTCTCCGTTCCATTTTTAATTCGTCCGCTGGGCGGCCTGTTCTTCGGGATGCTGGGCGATAAATATGGTCGGCAGAAAATTCTCGCGATAACTATCGTGATCATGTCGATAAGTACTTTCTGTATCGGCCTTATTCCTTCGTATGCCACGATAGGTATCTGGGCGCCGATCCTGCTGCTGCTGTGTAAAATGGCGCAAGGCTTCTCGGTCGGTGGTGAATATACCGGGGCGTCGATCTTCGTCGCGGAATACTCCCCTGACCGTAAACGCGGGTTTATGGGCAGCTGGCTGGACTTTGGCTCCATCGCCGGGTTTGTGATGGGGGCCGGCGTGGTGGTCCTGATCTCCAGCGTGGTGGGTGAACAGAACTTCCTTGAGTGGGGTTGGCGTATCCCGTTCTTCCTGGCGCTGCCGTTAGGCATCATCGGCCTCTATCTGCGCCATGCGCTGGAAGAGACCCCGGCGTTCCAGCAGCATGTGGACACCATGGAGCAGGGCGACCGTGAAGGTCTGCAGGACGGGCCGAAGGTCTCTTTTAAAGAGATTGCCACTAAGCACTGGCGTAGCCTGCTGACCTGTATCGGTCTGGTGATTTCCACCAACGTGACCTATTACATGCTGCTGACCTACATGCCGAGCTACCTGTCGCATAACCTGCACTACTCGGAAGATCATGGGGTGCTGATCATCATCGCCATCATGGTCGGGATGCTGTTTGTGCAGCCGGTTATCGGTATGCTTAGCGACCGTTTCGGCCGCCGCCCGTTTATCCTGATTGGTAGCGTGGCGCTGTTTGCCCTGTCGATCCCGGCCTTCATTATGATCAACAGCAACGTGACGAGCCTGATCTTCGCCGGTCTGCTGCTGCTGGCGGTGGTGCTGAACTGCTTTATCGGCGTGATGGCCTCATCGCTGCCGGCGATGTTCCCGACGCACATCCGCTTCAGCGCTCTGGCCAGCGCCTTTAACATCTCGGTGCTGATTGCCGGTCTGACGCCAACCCTGGCGGCGTGGCTGGTGGAGACCACCCAGAACCTGATGATGCCGGCATACTACCTGATGGTGATCGCGGTGGTGGGTATGGCGACGGGCCTGTCGATGAAAGAGACGGCTAACCGTCCGCTGAAAGGGGCGACCCCGGCGGCGTCGGATATTCAGGAAGCGAAAGAAATCCTTGGCGAGCACTACGATAACATCGAGCAAAAAATCGAAGATATCGATCAGGAGATCGCCGATCTGCAGGCAAAACGGTCGCGTCTGGTGCAGCAGCATCCGCGTATCAACGACTAACTGTTTTCACTGCTAATCATGCCGCCTGGGGAAACCCCGGCGGCATTTTTTATGCCTCCGGCAAGGCCAGACCGTGACGACGCTGTTGGCTAAGTTTACGGTACTGCTGCGGCGGCATCCCCACGTAGCGGGTAAAGGTGCTGTAGAAACGGCTGCTGGAGCGGAAACCGGCGGTGAGGGCGATATCCAGGATGGTCTTGTCGGTATCGCTCAGCAGCGCCCGCACGTGATTGATACGCATGGCGGTAATGTACTGCTTCATGGTTTGCTGCATCACTCTCTGGAATACCCCCATCGCATAGTTCGGGTTGAGCTTAACGTGCTCGGCGACGGCATTGACGGTCAGCGCCTGGTCGTAGTGGGCGGCGATAAATTCCAGCATCTGGCTGACATAAAACTGCGCATGGCGCGAGACGCTGTTCTTATGGGTGCGCGAGGTTTTGTTGACCAGAATCGGCTGCCAGCCGGCGAGGCTCAGCCGTTTCAGCATCAGGGCGATTTCATCGATCGCCAGCTGGCGAATCTGTTCATTGTCGTGGTTCAGCTCCTGTTGCCAGCGGCGCACCTCGAAGGCGCTCAGCTGCTGGGCGGCAAGGGATTTAATCACCATCCCGTGAGTGACGTGGTTGATCAGCTCCCGGTCCAGCGGCCATGAGAGAAACAGATGCATCGGCAGGTTAAAGATCGCCATCTGCTGGCAATCCCCCGGGCGGGTCAACTGATGCGGCGTACAGGCCCAGAACAGGGTGATATAGCCTTTCTCTATGCGCACTACTTCGTTATTAATCAAATATTCCACGTCGCCATCGAACGGCACGTTGACCTCCACCTGGCCATGCCAGTGGCTGGTAGGCATGGCGTGCGGCGGGCGCAGCTCGATATCCATACGCTGATACTCAGAGTAGAGCGCCAGCGGGCTGCGGCTCTGCTTTTCATCGCTGCTGCACATAAAGGGATCGGGGGGCAGGGAGGTGAAGCGGTATTCCATCGTTAGCGTATTCCTGAATTGTCAGAGTGGCTGCATTTTTCGCCAGAACTGACGACAGCTTAGCGGAAGAATCGGCCCATTTTCTCTCCTTTTTGCGCAATCTGTTCCCGAAAACTCAGATTTTGTGGCGCTTAATGGCCGATCTGAGCTTTCGGGAATGCTCCGGTGGGAACAGGGCAGCGCAACGCTGAACGGCGTGCCACTCTGCAAGGGTTCAATGACCAGATGGAGAGAGCGTAATGACCGCCCCAAAAATTACCTTTATCGGCGCCGGTTCGACGGTGTTCGTTAAAAATATTCTCGGTGATGTTTTCCAGCGCCCGGCGCTGAAATCGGCGCATGTCGCGCTGATGGATATCGATGACACCCGGCTGGAAGAGTCGCATACCGTGGTGCGCAAGCTGATGGATTCCGTCGGCGCGAAGGGCGAAATCAGCTGCCACCGCGATCGCAAAACCGCCCTGCAGGGCGCTGATTTCGTTGTGGTCGCCTTCCAGATTGGCGGCTATGAGCCCTGTACTGTCACCGATTTTGAGGTCTGTAAACGCCATGGCCTGGAGCAGACCATCGCCGATACGCTGGGTCCGGGGGGCATTATGCGCGCCCTGCGTACCATACCTCACCTGTGGGCTATCTGCGACGACATGACCGAGGTCTGCCCGGACGCCACCCTGCTTAACTACGTCAACCCAATGGCGATGAACACCTGGGCCATGTACGCCCGCTACCCGCATATTAAACAGGTTGGCCTGTGCCACTCGGTGCAGGGAACGGCGGAAGAACTGGCGCGCGATCTTGACCTCAACCCGGCGGATTTACGCTACCGCTGCGCCGGGATTAACCATATGGCGTTCTATCTCTCGCTGGAGAAAAAGCTCGCCGACGGCAGCTATGTCAGCCTCTATCCCGACCTGCTGCAGGCCTACGCCGATGGGCGCGCGCCGAAGCCTAACCTGCACGGCAACCCGCGCTGCGAAAATATCGTCCGCTATGAGATGTTCAAAAAGCTCGGCTACTTTGTGACCGAGTCATCGGAGCATTTTGCCGAATACACGCCATGGTTTATCAAGCCGGGCCGCGAGGACCTTATCGCCCGCTATAAAGTGCCGCTGGATGAATACCCGAAACGCTGCGTCGAGCAACTGGCCAACTGGCATCAGGAGCTGGAGAGCTATCAGCGCGGTGAGCGCATCGAGGTGAAGCCATCCCGTGAGTATGCCAGCACCATCATGAACGCCATCTGGACCGGCGAGCCAAGCGTGGTGTATGGCAACGTGCGCAATGACGGCCTTATCGACAACCTGCCGCAGGGCTGCTGCGTGGAAGTGGCTTGCCTGGTGGACGCCAACGGCATTCAGCCGACCAAAATGGGTGCGCTGCCGGCGCATCTGGCGGCGCTGATGCAGACCAACATCAACGTGCAGACGCTGCTCACGGAGGCGATCCTCACCGAAAATCGCGATTACGTCTATTACGCCACGATGATGGATCCGCACACCGCTGCGGTGCTGGGGATCGAAGAGATCTACGCGCTGGTGGACGATCTGATCGCCAGCCACGGCGACTGGCTGCCGTCCTGGCTGCATCGTTAATCTTCTCATGCCGCCGGGGGCAACGACCCGGCGGCGTCCTGCATGCTCTATCAAACACTGAAGGAGGCGCTGGCGACAGCGACCTGTACCCTATGAGTATTTCAATGACAACAAAGCTCAGCTACGGATTTGGTGCCTTTGGTAAAGATTTCGCTATCGGTATCGTCTACATGTATCTGATGTATTACTACACCGATATTGTTGGACTGTCGGTTGGGGTGGTCGGCACCTTGTTTCTGGTGGCGCGGATCCTCGATGCGATAGCCGATCCGATCATGGGGTGGATCGTCAACTGTACGCGATCGCGATGGGGGAAATTCAAACCGTGGATCCTGATTGGCACGATAACCAACTCGGTAGTGCTGTATATGCTGTTCAGCGCCCATCACTTCTCCGGCGGGGCGCTGCTGGCATGGGTGTGGCTGACCTATCTGCTGTGGGGGTTCACCTACACCATCATGGATGTGCCGTTCTGGTCGCTGGTACCGACCATTACCCTTGATAAACGCGAACGTGAACAGCTGGTGCCGTATCCACGCTTTTTCGCCAGCCTGGCGGGATTCGTCACTGCTGGCGTCACGCTGCCGTTTGTCAGCGCCGTGGGCGGCTCCGACCGCGGTTTCGGTTTCCAGATGTTCACCCTGGTGTTGATCGCCTTCTTCGTGGTTTCCACCCTCGTCACGCTGCGCAACGTCCACGAGGTTTACTCCTCGGATAGCGGCGTGAGCGAGGATGCCAGCCATCTCTCACTGCGCCAGATGGTGGCGCTGATCTATAAAAACGATCAGCTGGCCTGCCTGTTGGGCATGGCGCTGGCCTATAACACGGCGGCGAATATTATCGCTGGCTTTGCGATTTACTACTTTACCTACGTGATTGGCAGCGCGGAGATGTTCCCGTATTACATGTCCTACGCCGGCGCGGCGAACCTGCTGACGTTAGTGCTGTTTCCGCGGCTGGTGAAAGGGCTGTCGCGGCGCATTCTGTGGGCGGGCGCTTCGATCATGCCGGTGCTGGGCTGCGGCGTGCTGTTGCTGATGGCGCTGAGCGGGATCTACAACGTCGCGCTGATTTCGCTGGCCGGCGTGCTGTTGAATATCGGCACCGCGCTGTTCTGGGTGCTGCAGGTTATTATGGTGGCCGATACCGTCGACTACGGCGAATATACGATGAACATCCGCTGCGAAAGTATCGCCTATTCGGTGCAGACGCTGGTGGTGAAAGCGGGCTCGGCGTTCGCGGCCTGGTTTATCGCCATCGTGCTCGGTATCATCGGTTATGTGCCGAATGTGGCCCAGTCGTCCCAGACGCTGCTGGGGATGCAGGCGATTATGATAGCGCTGCCGACGCTCTTTTTTGCCCTGACGCTGTTTCTCTATTTCCGCTATTACAAGCTCAACGGCGATATGCTGCGTCGCATTCAGATTCACCTGCTGGATAAATATCGCCGGGTACCGGAAAATGTGGCTGAGCCGGAACGGCCCATTGTGGTATCCAACCAGGTGTAAAAAGCGTTCGAAAACAGCTGACGAAAGAGGGGAGGGATGCTCTCTTTTTTGGACAAAAATGAGCGTTGAAAGCGGACGAAAAGAGAAAACGCATTTCTCTAATTTGTCTCAAAATATTCTCTCTTTAGGTTCATGTAGTTGTTATTTGCTCCAATTATTCTCAATTAAAACTCAGAATTGTCTCTTTTTCGTGCTCTTGCGCTGCTTTTTAACTCTTGCTACTCTTTTTGGGTGTTACATTTTTCTCTTATTTGTCTCAGTGATGGAGCAATGCGATGCGCATTTTTATCGATGATGGTTCAACCAATATCAAAATGCTGTGGGAGCAAGATGGCGAAACTTTCACCCATATCAGCCCCAACAGTTTTAAACGCGGCTGGTCTGCCACCTTCGGTTCCGGGAAGCCCTTTAACTACACCGTGGATGATGAAAAGTACTCATTCGACCTGATCACTCCCGACGCGCTCCCGACCAATAATATTGACTGGCAGTACAGCCCGTTGAACTCCATCGCTGTCCATCACGCGCTGCTGACCAGCGGTCTTGAGCCACAGGACGTCGAAATAGTTGTGACGCTGCCGCTGACTGAATTTTATGACGAGGATGCGCAATATCGCCTCGACAACATTGAGCGTAAGAAAAAGAGCCTGCTGCGCGAAGTTAAACTGAATAAAGGCGTGGTGTTCAATATCACCAAAGTCACCGTGCGCCCGGAATCGATTCCGGCGGGCATTAGCCTGTGCGATGAACTCAAGCCCTCCCATTCGGTGCTGATTGTCGACCTCGGCGGCACCACGCTCGATATCTCGATGGTCGCCGGGCAGATGACCTCGGTTTCGCGCATTTACGGCGACCCGAAGCTGGGCGTATCGCTGGTGACCGACGCCGTTAAGCTGGCGCTGGCGCGGGCGAATACCGATACCTCAAGCTATAACGTCGACCAGATCATTATCAATCGCCATGACGAAGCGTACCTGACCGATAACATCAACGATCCGGATGCGGTTTCTGAGGTGAAAAAGGTGATCACTAACAGCATCGAACGTCTGACCACCCGCGTCCTGACGGCTATCGATAGCTTTAAAGGCTACTCGCATGCCATCGTGATTGGCGGCGGCGCGCCGCTGGTTGCCGATGCCATTCGTGAACGTATGGGCCTGCGTGAGGACCGTTTCGTGGTGGCTGAAGAGCCGCAGTTCGCCCTGGTGCGTGGTCTGAAAATTATTGGCTAAGGAGCGTCTATGACTCTGGAACGCAGAAAAGTGCTGATTTACCTGCGCCCGGATATCAGCGCCAGCGAGCGCTTCGCGGACGCAAAAATTGAGGCCCACCATCGCGGCGACCGTGGCGATATGTCGCGCACGGCGCTGCTGGCGGGGCTGGCGTTAGGGGAAGTCGATAGCCGCTTGCCGTCGATGCTGGCGGCGCTGCTGGCGGAAGACACGAAACCGGAAACGCTGCGCAAGATGCTGGCCTCGTTCCTTGAGATCCAGCCGGCCTCTTCCGCCCCGACAGCCGCACCAGCGGCCGCCCCGGCTAAGGCGCCGGAGCCGCCCGCGCCGGTCAGCGAGAGCGTTTCGGCGCGCAACCTCGCCGGTTCGCTGCCGGACTAAGCGCTATTCGCGGTTTGCGCTATCCGGGAAACTCCCCGGCTTGCGCTGCGCTTAGCCGGGCTACTGTTTACACTGTCCGGTAGCCCGGGTAAGGCGGAACGCCGCGACTGGGAAATTCCCCGGCTTGCGCTGTGCTTAGTTTGTAGGCCAGGTAAGGCGTAGCCGCCACCCGGCATACAGGCGGCTCCCTGGCTGTGGCCATGCCCGGCGGCGCTACGCTTGCGCGGGCCTACGGATCCAGTGCAATGGGGGGCCTAGTCCGGTAGCCCGGGTAAGGCGGAACGCCGCGACCCGGGAAATTCCCCGGTTTGCGCTGTGCTTAGTTTGTAGGCCGGGTCAGGCGTAGCCGCCACCCGGCATACAGGCGGCTCCCTGGCTGTGGCCATGCCCGGCGGCGCTACGCTTGCGCGGGCCTACGGATCCAGTGCAATGGTGGGCCTAGTCCGGTA
>NZ_JCAXWU010000022.1:0-67747 GCF_059759695.1 Klebsiella sp. M041 | reverse complement strand
GTGCCTCCAAAATGGGAACCGGGAATGACGGTAAAAATTGAGTGGGAAACAGGAGAAGCTTCAACAGATGGCTTTCCAGGATACGATCATTGGGATGAGTATCTTGAATGGAAAAAAAAATAAAAGCAAGTCATAAAGAACACATTGCAGTAGTACCGGTTCCTGACTATAACGGCCAAAAAACCTGTGGCATCAAAATACACTTCCTTCCGTGCGACAAGGTAAAAGTTGCAACCAGTTGTTACGATTACGGCAATCCGAACTACCCGATTAAGGATCCGATTAAGATGGAGGAGCCTGAAGTATGTCCAAAATGAACCCAGACTTAACATGGTATCCACCTCACTTTCCAATACAAGGGCGTTTACCAACAGATACAGCAGCAACGAAGCGAAACTGTAAACAGCAGGACAGCCATGAGCTGGCATACCGGAATGAGCTCTGTCACGCTGCGGGTAAAATCGTAGAGCCGCCTTGCTGTAAAACTCTGCATATCAGTTTATTTTTTGATGGTACAGGAAATAACTTAAATAACGATCTTTATATTGCCAGTCCTAAGCATACAACAAATATTGCTCGTTTGTTTCGTGCAACTATCGGTCAGGGTTATGCTGGTGGGGTTCAGGGACATACTGAAGAGTTGGTTGATTTAGCAGGAACGTCAGGCAACAAATATTATAAATATTATATCCCTGGGGTTGGCACACCTTTTCCAGAAGTTAATGACCTTGATTATAGTACGCCAGGCCTGGCTTTTGCGACCTACGGTGAAGAACGCGTCAACTGGGGGCTGCTACGGATTATTGACGCACTCAGAAGAACATCGGGTTTAACCGAGATTTCTGATGCCGAGTGTTATGCCGCCGTCAACCGAATGACATCATATCTGGGATCGGACGGGCCAGACAGGCGTTATACCGTGTTTAATGAACTTTTAAAGGCCGCGGATCTTGCACCTAAACTGAAGCAGGCAGTTATACAGCCAGAACCCGGAAAACCGAAGTTATTAGGCATTAAATTATATATCTATGGTTTCTCCCGCGGTGCAGCAAGTGCGCGAACATTTGTGAACTGGCTATCCGAGTTGCTGCCGGGGGGCAGGAGAAAGGGAAGTAAACCTGAGCTTTGTCTGAGGTCGGGTGACGTAAAAATCCCCTTAAGTATTGAATTTCTTGGCCTGCTCGACACTGTGGCATCCGTTGGCATTGCAAATATCGCGCCATTCGCAGAAGGGCATATGGGCTGGGCTGATGACACCATGGAATTACCGGATAATGGGCTGATCAAAAAATGCACTCACCTCGTTTCATCCCACGAACAAAGACTTTGTTTCCCGCTGGATTCAATCTGCCGCAGCGACGGAACTTACCCAAGTTATGCTACGGAAGTGGTTTATCCTGGAATGCACTCCGATATTGGTGGGGGGTATCCTCCGGGAGATCAGGGAAAGGCTGTTGGAGATGATGATGGTAATTTATTATCGCAAATTGTTTTGCATGATATGTATATTTCTGCATTTAATGCAGGAGCGCCTTTGAAAGTAAAAAGAGAATCATTACCGAATGATTTACGAAAAGACACATGGAGGATGTTGGGTGCAGATCAATTACTTGAATTTGAAGTTTCACCTGATTTAAGTTCACGATTCAATGCTTGGCGAGAGCTTGCTCTTAATTTATCTTCAGATAATGCTGAAGCATCTACTGATGCGTTCCAATATAACCCCATTCGTGCAAGTTCAAATGTCATTACAGCTCTAGAAAATCAACTCGGCTGGATTACGGCATGGCGTATCGGGCGATATGTAAACGGCGCTTATAAATCTCAAGGATTTTACAAATCTTCAGGTGCCGAGTGGCAAAATAAAGACTCTGACCCGGCCACTCTGGCTGCATCTAAGGCTGAGCAAGAACGGAAACAAAAAGAGGTGGATGATGCGCGCCTGAGAGCAATCGTGGATAATAGGTTCAAAAATAAAAAATTCATACCATTACCTCCAGGGCCAAAAAATTTTGACCCAGCTATCGCTCAGGTTCAGCTAAGACAGGCGGCAGAAGAATTCAATGCCGATTATCATTCTAAGCCACGCCCTGTTACGGGGAACTGGAAATATACGGTGTCTCAGCAATTATCTAATGTGATGTATGCCTTCAGTGAGAATGATTTCTCTGTTGAGTATGAACGCATCAAAAGTTCAGGTGACAGTTTATTTTACAAACTGTTTCCTAAACAATCTGCTGGAGAACCCGCTCAAACGCCAGACAGTCTGGTCAGATCATTATTTGACGATCAGGTTCATGACTCACGTGCCTGGTTTATGCACGCTACCTTTGGTGACAGAGAACCCTGGGGAAGTTACTTCCTTTATCGGATGATTTTTTTTGGTGAGTTGATGAGTAAAAATGTCTCATTGATCGCTAAATATGGCCGGTTTGTTGAAGGTCAACTTAAATCAGCGATAAAAGGAGCCAGTCTCACTTTTGACAATACGACTATCAACAGTAATATTTCGAATGAAATTACATCTGGTATTAAACAAGTGATTTCTATCACCCCTACTTCGGCAAGTGCGCCTGAAATTATTAATGCAGAATCTATTATTCAACCTGCAATGACAAATGGAATTGCGCCATTGGGTAGCCAGACACGTAAAGCCCTGGATGCTGCGAAACTCGCCGAAACCAAGGCTGATATTCTTAAAATATGGTGATGGTTCGTTATTCCTTCTGTTTAATTTAATTAAGGAAAGTTAATGAAACATATTATTAGGCAGGGTGATTCGCTAAAAGAGTATGGTGGTTCAGTTATTGGCGGTCACTATCTTTATTTTGGTAAAGGTATTGCTGTGAAAGGTGATGCGGTGAAATGTAATAAGCATGGGATGACAACGATTGTCGAAGGTAGCTATCTGACAAAAGTTGACGGTCAACCAGTAGCATTACATGGTCATCGCTGCGCATGTGGTTGCACGCTGGTGAGTTCCAACCCCGATTGCAGGGTTGCGCAGTGAGAGCTATTCCTACATTTCCTCGCTATCGTCTTGCGAAACCGCCGATTGCAAAGCGCTGGTTTGGGGGAGGTGCCGCTCTGGTTTTGCTCTCTGGTATCATCGCGGCAATGGCAAGAAAATCCGGTGCCAATACCAGTATCATTCTTATCTGCATGGTTGGAATGGTATTACTCGGCGGTGTTGTCTGGTTTGTACGCACGATCTTTTTTCGCCTTTCAGTTCATCATTCACATACCTGGGAGCGCGAAACAGAAAATGAGCGCAGGCATTGGTGGGAAATCCATCGGCGTCAGTTTGCCCTGAAAGATATTGTCCTGATTGGTCCGGCAGGCGCTGAGCTTTCTGACTGGCTGCGTATGATTAAGCGAGAGCATCAGGCTCCATTAGTCAGGCAGGAATCCTTGGGGAAATCGTTACGTATTGCCAGAAGTTTCTCTTCTGCTCTTATTGAACGTGAAAAACAACTGGCTCAAATGCTTGTATTGCAATGGAAAAGGCAGCGAGGTAAGGAATTATTCGTTTCTCCGGCGAAATATTTCTGGCAGGGGAGCCCTGAAGCCTGGCAAGCCTTTGTGGCACAGCTCATTGAGAGTTTTCCGGGAATTAAACCTCCTGAATTACCGGAGTTATGGCAAGGGGAGAAAACATTATCCTTACTGGCTAATGTTCTTGCGAACAATAAACAGCAGGCTAATTTTTTGATTGCCGGGTGCCAGTCTTTATCTCCTTCTTCTGACTCTACTCGTCCTGCTGGTGAATGCGCAGTACTGTGGCTGGCTGGAAACCAGGGGGAAGTCACATTATCCCGTGGTGAATTTTTTGAGCCTTCTGATAGTGAGTCCCTGCGGCACGTCGCCTTGCGAGCCGAAAAACAGAGTGAACTTAATGAGTCGCCCGAACGGTGCATTCTCTTCTCACATCCGGAGCAACCTGAACTCGCCGATTGTGGCTGGAATGTGACCCACAATATCCAGGATGACTACTGGGGCGATCCTGGAAATCTTGATGCGCTGGTTGTGATATCGCTCGCTGCAATTACCGCTAAGAGTGAAGCAAAGCCCTGCGGCTGGATAGCGTCAGACCCCCTTCATACCTTAGCACTTGGGATCGTAAAACCACATGGAAACAGATAAGGACAAAAACCAGACTCAGGAAATTTCTGCCGGGATCACTGTACTGCTTATTGCTGTAGCAGTAACGCTGGTGATCATGCTGGGGGGATTTGCATACTGGTTGATTGCCGGAGAGCGTTCGACGGAATGGTCAGTGATTTCTCCAGTTCTGCTTGTGTGCAGCCTCCTCTGGGTCACACTTGCCTGTGTGATCGCCCTGGCTTTCCTTGCCGTTCATTTTTGGATCATCAGTCGGGTCAAACGAACGACCTCAATATCTCAGAAAAATGAAGCCAAAAAGAAGGCCAGGGAAAGGCGCCTGACGCTCGCCAGAGACATTGGCACCGTGCTGCGCAAATGCTACCACCTCTTCTGGCGCCGCAAAGTCCGCCTGCTTTTAGTCACCGGCGACGATGAGGCAATAGAACAACTGGTTCCCGGCCTACAACGGCAGCACTGGCTTGAAGGCAACCGCACCGTACTGATTTACGGCGGCAGCCTTGCATCGGAGCCTGACCGAGAAAAATACATCGCGCTGCGCAAGCTGCGCCGCGGCCGTCCTCTGGACGGGATTGTGCGGGTGATGCCATCGTCTCTCACCCTGACGCCGCAGATAAGCGAAAACGACCTGCGCGGGCTGGAAAAAATTAGCGAACTGCTGGGCTATGCCGCCCCGGTTTGGCTGTGGAAACTGTGCGGCAGTGAGTGGTCGCAGGCTGACCGCGCGGTGCAGGCGGTAGGGGTTAGCTTCCCGTTACGCGCAACCGAGGACGATGTCGCCCGTCAGCTTGCGCAGATGCTGCCCACGCTGCGGGAGCAGGGGATGCGCCAGATCGCGGAGGAGACCCGCCACGACTTCCTGCTGCGTCTGGGGCAGCAGCTTCTCGACGGGGGGATCGCGCAATGGCGCTGGCAGCTGGCGCCATGGCTGACCGCCTCGCGGCAGCGGTTTGCGCTGCGAGGCCTAATGTTTAGCCTGCCGGCGCCTCGCACCGCAGATCCTTATCAGGAGGCTGATGCCTCGCCTGCGGGCCAGCCTCATCTCCTGACGCTGCCCGCCACCTGGCAGGGAATCGTCGATGACTGCCGCCGTTTACGCGGGCATCACGTGGGAATGGCGTGGGAGCGGGGCCTGGCGTGCGGTTTGATGGCTATCCTCGGCCTGTGGGCGGCGGGATTGCTGCTCTCCTTTACCCTTAATTACAGCCAGATTGTTTCGGTAGCGGGAAAAGCCCGTGACCTGGTGACCCACCCCTCCGTTTCTGACTATCAACTGACGGCCCTCCATGCCCTGCGCAATGAGGCCGGCCGTCTCGTGCATGATGGGCAGAAGGGCGCTCCCTGGTATCGGCGCTTTGGCCTGGACCATCATCAGCAACTATTAGACGCCGTCCTGCCCTGGTACGGTGTGGTAAACAACCGCCTGATACGTGACCCGGCCAATGTCGCGCTGCAGCAGGCGCTCAGCGCGCTGGTCAACTCCGCACCCAATAGCGACCAGCGAGCCCTGCTGGCGAAACCGGGCTATGACCAGCTGAAAGCCTGGCTGATGATGGCTCGTCCGGATAAAGCCGATGGCGCCTTTTTCGCGCAGACCATGAAAACGGTCCAGCCAACGCGAAAGGGGATCTCGACCGGACTGTGGCAAAGTCTGGCGCCGGATCTGTGGGCCTTTTATCTCTCCCTGCTACCCGAGCGGCCAGAGTGGAAGATCATCCCGGATGCGCAACGAGTCAGTCAGAGCCGTCAGGTTCTGTTGCAGCAGATAGGTCGCCGCAATGCCGAAAGCACCTTGTATGAGAACATGCTCAAATCCGTGCGTCGTAATTTTGCCGATGTATCGCTGGAAGACATGACCAGTGGCACCGATGCGCGCCGCCTGTTTACCACCGATGAAGTGGTCCCGGGGATGTTTACCCGCCAGGCATGGGAAGGCGGCATTCAGCAGGCCATTGATAAGGCAGCCAGCTCGCGCCGGGAGGAAATCGACTGGGTGCTGAGCGATTCGCGCAAAACGGTGTCGACAGACCTGTCGCCGGAGGCGCTGAAAGCGCGTCTGACCCGACGCTACTTCACCGATTTCGCCGGCAGCTGGCTGAATTTTCTCAACAGTCTGCGACTTAATCCGGCGACCACCATTGCTGATGTTACCGACCAGCTCACGCTGATAAGCGATGTCCGCCAGTCGCCGCTGATTGCCCTGATGAATACCCTTGCCTGGCAGGGGCAGGCGGGGCAACAAAGGGAGGGGCTGTCGGACAGCCTTATTAAATCGGCCAAAGATCTGGTGGGCGGAAAAGACAAGCCGGTCATCGACCAGTCGGCAGCCGGGCCGCAGGGGCCTCTGGATGACACGTTCGGCCCACTGCTCCAGCTAATGGGGAAAAACACGGGCAGCAACGTCATGTCGGCCGACAGCACCCTGAGCCTGCAAACCTATCTGACCTGTATCACCCGCGTGCGCCTGCGTCTGCAGCAGGTTGCGAATGCCTCCGATCCGCAGGAGATGATGCAGACCCTGGCGCAGACCGTCTTCCAGGGGAAAAGCGTCGACCTGACCGACACGCAACAATATGGCAGTCTGATTTCGGCAAGCCTTGGCGAAGAGTGGAGTGGCTTCGGTAACACTCTGTTTGTGCAGCCGCTGACTCAGGCCTGGGAAACCGTGCTTCTGCCGTCGGCGGCCAGTCTGAATGATAAATGGCGCCGATCGGTAGTCGCCAACTGGCACACTGCCTTTGACGGCCGCTTTCCGTTTGCCGCCAGCAAAAGCGACGCCTCTCTGCCGATGCTGGCTGAGTTTGTGCGCAAAGACAGCGGGCGAATCGAACGTTTTCTTACGACGGAGCTGAACGGTGTCCTGCATAAAGAAGGCAGTCAGTGGGTGCCGGATAAGGTCAACAGCCACGGCCTGGTCTTTAATCCGGCCTTCCTGCGCGCCATCAACCAGCTAAGCCAGCTGTCCGACATTCTTTTCACCGATGGCAGCCAGGGCATCAGCTTCGAATTGCAGGCCAGGCCTGTTGCACAGGTCGTGGAGACACAGCTGACGATAGACGGCCAAAAGCTGCGCTATTTCAATCAGATGGCCGACTGGCAGACTTTCCGCTGGCCGGGGGAAACGTATAAACCCGGCGCTCTGCTGACCTGGACCACCGTCAATGCGGGCACGCGTCTGTTTGGTGACTACAGCGGAACCTGGGGTTTTATTCGCTGGCTGGAGCAGGGTAAACGCCAGCAGCTCGAACGCAGCCAGTGGATGATGAGCTTCACCGCTCCGGATGGCCGCACCCTGCAGTGGGTACTGCGCTCCCAGCTTGGGAGCGGCCCGCTGGTGCTTCTGGCGCTGCGCGGATTGACCCTGCCGGATCAGATTTTCACTGTCGATGCGGCTGAGAGCGCACAGGCCCTGACGGCGGGGGGAGGGAATAGTGACATGGATGAGATGGAAAAATGAGTATTTTACAAAATCTGCTTGCCGCCAGTCAGTTGGATGAAAGCGTACTGCGCCAGCAGGCCCGGTCACGCCAGGAAAACTGGCAGTCATGGCTTGCGCCAATCAGTGATAGCCAGCCCACCGGCAGCGATCCGGGCTATGACGATGATTTTCAGCGTATCCGCGAGGAGGTCAATAAGATCTCCGGCGTCGATACCGAACTGATTTGCCAGCTGGCAGAAAAACTGCTGACTCATACCTGCAAGGATCTGCGCGTGATCACCTTTTACGTGTGGGCGCGTCTGCAGCAGGATGGCGAAACCGGTCTGGCCGAGGGCGTTACGCTGCTTGCGGCAATGCTTGAGCGGTTTGGGGATATGCTCCATCCCCAACGTGAACGTAGCTGCAAATCGGCGCTGGAATGGCTTGGCAGTCGCCGGATGTCGGACAGTCTGTCTCTTTATCCGGAAGTCGACATGACCACTATGCAGGTCATTATCGGGGCGTTATTGCTGACGGAAGCTTCTTTTGCCGTATTGGCTGAGGCCTCTCGCCCCGATCTTTCCGGGCTATATCAGCTCCTGGAGAACCGACTGGTGCAAAGCGGCGGCGCCCGCAGCCTGGTGCCGCAGACCAGCCGCGAAGAACACGATCTGCTGCCCCAACATGCAGACACCGCACCGGTAATGCATACCGTCACGTCAGGACGTGATTTGCTCGACCAGGTTAAAGTGCTGGCGAAATATCTGCGTGAGTGTCCCGGCGGATGGCTGGCAGGTCATCATCTGATGAAGAGTGTGCGTTGGGATACCCTAACGGAGATACCGCTGCTGGATGCCTCCGGCCGGACCCGGCTATTGCCTCCAAAGCCGGAGAGTAAAGCCCATCTTAAGCGGTTGTATTTACAGAAAAGCTGGTCAGAACTGCTGGAGCATACGGACACGCTGTTGGCGCAAGGCGTCAATCATCTGTGGCTGGACGTGCAGTGGTACGCCTGGCAGGCGCTGCTGAAACTGGATGCTGACACTGTACGGGCCGATATCCTGTGCCGGGATATGAAAGGGCTACTGGCTCGTCTACCGGGGCTGGAAACCCTGGCGTTTAACGATGGTACGCCATTCGCCGATGAAGTGACGCTCAACTGGCTTAACGAACATGTTCTGGATGAGATGGCCGGATGGCAAGGTGAGCCGGTGATGGCGGCGACCAGCACTGATGAGGTGCTGTCGCTGGAGTCAGAAGTGCTCGCCCGCGCGGACGATGAAGGTATTGAGTCGGCGCTGAACTGGTTACAGGCGCAACCGGGCTATACCACCAGCCGCAATCGGTGGATGATGCGCTTATTGATGGCGTGGGTCAGCGAGCAGTACGGAAAAAATGAAATAGCGCTGCATCTGCTGGCGGAACTCGACAGCCGTGCCCGGGAGATGACGCTCGAACAATGGACGCCGGAGCTTATCTTTGAGATCAAAGCCCGCCGACTCCGGCTGCTAAGAGGCAAGGCCGGGCGCAGTGAGGCAGAAAAAAATCGCTTGCAGCCAGAGATGGAGTCTTTGCTTGCCGGGCTTATCGCTCTGGATCCCGCTCGCGCTGCGGTGCTGTGCGCATAATTGACGCGTCAACCGCACCTTATTACTTGCATCTGCTGTCTTCTGCATATCTGAAAGCTATTACTTCTTCTGGTGACTTATGGACGATTTAACCCTGCGTTATTACGACGCTGAAATGCGCTACCTGCTGGAAGCGGGTGAAGAGTTTGCCCGCGCTCATCCTGAGCAGGCGGCAATGCTCAATCTTGACAAAGCGGGCGCCCGCGACCCCTTTGTCGAGCGTCTGTTTGAAGGTTTTGCCTTCCTGATGGGCCGCATGCGCCAGAAGCTCGATGACGATCTGCCCGAACTCACCGAAGGCGTGGTCAGCCTGCTGTGGCCACATTATTTACGTACCATTCCTTCCCTGTCGGTCGTGGAATTCACCCCCGACTGGCAGGAGATGAAAGAGCCGATGACGATGGCTAAAGGCTTTGAAGTGCTTTCCCGGCCGATCGGTGAAAAGGGCACGCGCTGTCGGTACACCACCACCAAAGCGATCGCTCTGCAGCCGTTGTCCCTGGAGCGCGCTCAGCTGACCACCGATACGGATGGCCGGTCGGTGATCACGCTGCGCTTTAACTGCAGCAGCCTGACGGACTGGCGCCGGATCGATCTCAGCCATATCCCGCTGTACTGCAACGCCGATGCGCCGCTGGCCTGCGCCATGCACGAGGCCTTTACCCTCAATGTGGCCAGGATGTGGCTGCGCGTACCCGGTGAGGAGGACAGAAAGCCGCTGGACGGGTATTTCAGCGCGCTGGGGTTTGGCGAGGATGACGGCCTCTGGCCCGAAGATGGCCGCAGTTTTCGCGGCTACCAGCTGCTGCTGGAGTATTTTACCTTCCGCGAAAAGTTCATGTTCATCGACCTGCGCGGGCTGGAGACGGTGGCTTTCCCGGCCGGGATGGCGTGGTTTGAGATCGACGTCGTGCTGGCGGAACGCTGGGAACATGACTTCCGCTTCAGCGAAAAGCAGCTGCGCCTGCACTGCGTACCGGCGATAAACCTGTTCCCGCTGGAGTCCGATCCGCTGACCATCAATTCCCTGCAGACAGAATACCTGCTGCGCCCACTGCGCGTGCAGGACGGCCACACTGAAATTTACACCGTCGATTCCGTGATCTCCTCGAGCCAACAGGCTTACGAGCCGTTCTCAAGCTTTCGTCACAAAGGCGGCATGATGCGTCATGACGCGCCTGATTATTACTATCATACCCGGGTGCGCCGTGGCCCCTCCGGGTTGCATAACACCTGGCTTATCGTCGGCGGGGAAGCCTTTGACAATCATACCGTACCGGAAGATGAAAGCCTGTCGCTCACCCTCACCGGAACCAACGGCCAGCTTCCGCGTCGTGCGCTGCAGAGCACCGTGCTCGATACGGTGATGAAAACCACCTCGGCCAGCGTCGCGGTTCGTAACCTCTGCGCGCCGACGCTCCCGTGCTATCCCCCTGCCCAGGATCGTTTTCACTGGCGGGTGCTGAGCCATCTGGGCAGCAGTTTTCTTTCCCTGATGGACAACGCTGAAGTCCTGCGCGGCACCCTGGCGCTGTATGAATGGACCGACAGCGAGATGAATCGTCGGCGTCTGGAAGCCATCCTCGACGTGAAGCACCGCGCAACAGAGCGCTTTGCACAGGGCCATCTGGTGCGCGGCGTGCAAATTGAAGTCACCCTCGACAGCCACGGCTTTGCCGGACGAGGCGATATATGCCTGTTTGGCGAGATGCTTAGCCGCTTCTTTGCGCTCTACACCGATATCTACTTGTTCAACCGCCTGATTATCATTCTGCAACCAACCGGAGAACGACTGGAATGGGAAGAGAAGCGCAGCCGACGCATTCCCGGCTGATGCCGCGTCTGGAGGCCGACCTGCCGCGGATCAATTTTTACCGCTTTTGTCAGCTTCTGGAACGACAGCACCCCGATAAACCCCTGATGGGGGCGACCAGCCATCCGGCTGACGATCCGGTACGTTTTTATCCGTACCCGGGGATGGGATTCCCCGCCAGCGAACTCAGAGCCGTGGAATACGATGAGGCCAATGACAGCGGGCCGCCGGTCATTCGCACCACCTTTATGGGCTTGTACGGTGTCGATTCGCCGCTCCCGACGGCCTGGCTCGATGATATCGCCCAGCGCAGGGAAGGGCATGAAGCGCTGCAGGGGTTGCTGGATATCTTCAGTCACCGGATTATCACGCAGTATTACCGCCTCTGGCGGAAATACTGCTGGCCCGCCACCTTTGAGCCCGGCGGTACCGACCGCCTGTCACAGTCGTTGCTGGGTCTGGCGGGCCTGGGCATCCCCGGCACGACGCGGCATATCGCCTCGCCAGCGTCGCGCTTTCTGGCGCTGACTGGCGTGCTGCGTCAGCCGGGCAAAACTCAGCAGGGGATCCAGGCGCTGGTCACGCTGCTGGCCCCGAAGACCACCGTCAGGGCGAGCCCTTACTGCCTGCGTCCGGTGGCGGTCAGCCAGCCGCTGGGCTTTTACGGCGATGACGACTTCTTACTGGACGGAAATACCCCGCTGGGTGACGAAGCGATGGACAGCAGTAGCCAGCTCCTCGTCGCCCTTATCACCGATAATCCCGAGGAGGCGCAGGGCTGGAAGCCTGATGGCCCGCTGTTTCGGGACTTTCTCATCCTGCTGCGGGTGTATCTGGGCTGGCGATTCCGGGCCAGAATCACCCTGACCGCGCCGACCCGACTGCTGACTGTCCCGCCGCTGGGGGACGGACCGTTCTGGCTTGGTATGAACGGCGTGCTGGGCGCTGGAGAGGGTGAGAGTCAGGATGATATCCCACAGACATTTACCACCGAACTGGGCACCTATACCGGCCTGCAGCCTGCCACCTCATCGCAAGGAAACCGACGTGTTACGTATAAGTTTAATTAAAACCGCCTGCCTGCTGTCCCTGCTAGCGCTTTGCCTGAGCGGATGCGGGCTCACCCAGCGCGTCACGGAGGGAACAAAATCCGCCTTCAACGCCGTTTTTTATAAGCAAATTAATACGCTGCATCTGGATTTTACGGCGCGCGAAGCGCTCAACACCGATGCCAGAGAGAATCACTCGCTCTCCGAACCGGTGGTGGTGCGCATCTATCAGCTTAAAGATCGCCGGACCTTTGACCGGCTGGTTTACCAGCAGCTGCTGGAGGAGGGGGATATTCTGCTCGCCGCCGATCTCCTCGCCAGTCGCGACGTAGTGATCAACCCCGGAGGGGACGCCAGTCTCAATATGCCGCTGGAAACGCAGGCGAAGTTCGTGGCGGTTGTCGGCCTGTTCCGCCATCCGGATACAGAAAGAAATACCTGGAAGCAGGTGCTGGCGCGTGAGGAACTGGATCCTGACAAGCCACGCATTTTTACCGCCGAAACTAACCAGCTAAGGCTCAGGCCTGAAGCGGCGAAGTAACGTCGAAAACAAATTTCTGCGGCGGGTCCATCGTGGCGATTGGCCCGTAATCTTCGTTAACCAGCGAACTGGCGGTAACCATCCTCATCCAGCCTCACCGGTTTCATCACAGCACAGGGAGATAACGTGACAGCAAGGGAGCGTTTTTTTAAGAAACTACAGCACCAGCAAAATCCGCCGCGGACAACCACCTTCGATGGGGCGGCCGCCGCGGATATCGCCATGTTTCGCCAGCAGATGGCGGCGCTCGCCCGGCAGGTGAATCAGTGGTTTGACGGAACGGGCATCGAGGTGGTGGTTTCGACCCGCCACCTCCACGATCTGAGCCCCCTTGGCTACAGCCTCAATAGCGGCATCTGCCGCTACGATATCCCCACTCTCCGCCTGCAAAACGGCGAGCGCAGCGTCAATATCGTGCCGCAGCAGCTGTGGGATGGCGTGGAAAAGGGGGTCGTGACTCTGAGCCTTGAGACACCTGGCGGGGCAGGCTCCCGGGAGGTGTTTTATCTGAGCCTGGCCCCGGACGGCGGCTGGTTGATCCGTCAGGCGCGCCAGTCCCCGGAGGCGCGACAGATTCTCACCGAAGACCGCTTTTTTATGGCGATCGACAGCCTGGCCTGACTGGTCAGATGGTCTGTCCGCCCGATACCTCGATCCGCTGGGCGGTCACCCAGCGGTTATCGTCGCGCAGCAGGCTGGCGATCATCGGCCCAATATCCTCGGGAACGCCCACCCGTCCCAGCGCCGTCATCGCGGCAAACTGCGCGTTAACCCCCGCGTCGTCCCGCACCAGTCCGCCGCCAAAGTCGGTGGCGATAGCGCCGGGGGCGACGGTATTGACGGTGATGCCGCGCCCGCCCAGCTCGCGGGCCATGTATACGCTCAGCATCTCCACAGCCGCTTTGGCCGCGGCGTAGGCGGAGAAGCCAGGATAAGAGACGCGGGTCAGTCCGGAGGAGAAGTTAACGATCCGTCCGCCGTCAGCCAGCAGCGGCAGCAGGGTTTGAACGAGGAAAAACACCCCCTTAACGTGGACGTTAAACAGCCCGTCGAACTGCGCCTCGCGCGTTTCGGCCAGCGGGGCAAATTCGCCGTGTCCCGCGTTATTGATCAGATGGTCGAAGGTGTCCCGTCCCCAGACGCTGCCCAGCGCAGCGCGCAGGCTGTCGGCGAAGGCCGGAAAGCTGGCGGTCTGCGCCATATCCAGCGGCAGGGCGATGGCCTTGCGGCCGAGAGCGTGAATGTCGGCCACCACCGCTTCCGCCTGTTCAATATTGCCGCGGCAGGTGACGATGACGTCCCCACCCTGGCGGGCGATATCCAGTGCGGTCTGACGGCCAAGGCCGCGGTTAGCGCCGGTGATAAGTGCAATCTTAGTCATGTTCGATCCTCTCTGGTGTGTGGAGGCCTTACAATAGGGGGTGCCTACCAGACCGGGTTGCCCAATCCTTGTTATTTTTTGCCCATTCCTCTCAATACCCTCTCTTCTGGTGGGAAATAGCGCATACTGAGGCTTTAAAACTTGCCTGAAAGGATCTTATGCGCGACGAACTCTTCGCTCTCTGCCGCCGGTATGCCGATGCTCATGTCGATAGCAGCGGGGTGGCGGTTACCCCGGTTCCCGGCATCACTCTGGTGCGGGCCCTGCACCCCGGCGATCTGCAGGCGGCCATCGCCAGGCCGCTGGTGGCCATGCTGCTGCAGGGGCGCAAAAGCGTGACCACCGGCCTGGCAAGTTTCGACTATGGTCCGGGGGAGGCGATGGTGATCGCCGCGGATGTCCCCACCACCAGCCAGATCACCGAGGCCAGTCAGCGTTTTCCCTATTACGCGCTGGTGCTGGAGCTGGATCTGGCTATCCTGCGCGAGCTGCAGGAGGTGGGACCGTCAGGGGCGGATGAGGCGCCCCGCGTCGGTATCGAACCGATGAATGCCGACGTGACGGACGCCGCTTATCGGCTGGCAAGACTGTTTGATCAACCGGGGGCGCTGGCGGTGTTAGGCGAAGGGCTGCGGCGGGAACTGCATTACTGGCTATTGCAGAGTGTTCACGGGGCGGCCATCCGGGCGCTGGGCGTCGCAGACAGCCATTCTGCTCGGATCCGCCGGGCGGTGGCGGTGCTGCGCCGGGATTTTATGCAGCCAGTCAGCGTCGACGCGCTGGCCGACGCTGCCGGGATGAGCGTTTCGGTCTTTCACCGTCATTTCCGCGCCATGACCACCTTGTCGCCGCTGCAGTTTCAGAAGCAGTTGCGCCTGATCCACGCCCGCCGCCTGATGCTGGCGGAAGGGATGAGCATTGCGCAGGCGGCCGGCGAAGTGGGCTATATCAGCGTGTCGCAGTTCACCCGGGAATACGCTCGCCTGTACGGCGCGCCGCCGGGCCGCGACCGTCGACGGGAAAGAATGAGCGCCTGATCTGGCGCGCGGGCTGGCGGCGGCTCCTCCCTGAGCTGGATAGCGGTGGTTCAGTTATCGAGTGTCGCCGTGATGTGCACTTTGTTACCCATTCGCGCCTCAATGATCCGATAGGCGGTTGCGCCCTCGCGGGCGGCCTGCTGGCGAATTTTGCTTTCCGCGTGGTCCAGGGTATCGCCGGTGGCGGTGAGGGTCCTGGCGTTGACCGCCAGCGGCAGCAGGCAACTCAATACGATCAGTGGAATCAGCTTGTTCATCGTCATTCTGTCCTGTGAGAGAAAATCAGCGCGCGGCCTGCAGCCAGCCGGCAATGTCCTGGGTCGGCAGATGGTGGCGGGTATTCCAGGTGTCGCCCATCGGCCACCACACGCCATCCCCCCGGGCGAAGGCGGCGCGATAGCGCAGCATGGCGTTATCCGGGTCTGTCCGCAGCTGGTCCAGCAGGGCGGGCAGGGTGTGAACGGCTTTGCTGAACGTCTGCTGCGTCACGCGCTCCACGGTGTCCGCCAGCTGCCGGTAAGAGGTCGTTTCGCCGGCAACAAACGTCACCTCGTTGACGATCCGCGGCTGATGCAGATAAATCGCGGTGGTCAGGCGGCCAATATCCGCCGGCGAGGTGACGGTCACCTGGGTGTCCCAGCTGCCAAGGGCGTGAAGGGTTCGGCTGGATAAATTCACCACATCGAAGTCTGGCTCGAAGAGAAAGCTGGTAAACATGCCGGTGGAGACAATGACCCACTCCGTGGCCTGCTGCGCGCGCAGCAGGGTCCGGACATCATACTGCTCGTCCCAGACCGGCTGGCCGCTGCCTTTGCCGACCACATCGTAATTGACGCCAAACTGCCAGGGAAAATAGCGAGGCACTCCGGCGGCCAGCACCGCGCGGGTAATTTTCAGCTGCGTCCCCGGACCGGCGACAAAGCCCATGCAGTTAATCACGGTGCTGTACCCGCGAAAAGCCCTGGTCAGGGCCTCCAGTGAACGACCAGCGATGTCGACGGCGATAAAGTCGGCCCCGGCGTCGGCCAGCGCCCGGTGGCTTGCCGAACGCAGCTGGCCGGTTTCATCCCAGGCCGCCGGCGAGACGATCACCGAGACCGCGCCCTGGCGCTGGATCACCGCTGGCACCAGCGCATCCAGTACGGCGGCGCCCAGTTGTCCCGCTCCCAGAACTAATACCTTTTCCTCAAGATTAATATCATCAGTTTTCATTTTAACTCCTTGCTCAGTTAAGCCTTGTATTCACTGGCTACATGCTCAGTGTAGGGGGGAGGGCATCATTCGATAAGAACAGGATTTCGGGTTAGACTGTTCGTCATAATGGGATAATAACCACCGGGGGAGCACCAAATGGACAGACTGGATGCCATGCAGTTGTATGTTGCGGTTGTGGATGCCCACAGCTTCGCCCGGGCGGCGGAGGCGCTGGGGCAGCCGCGCTCAACGGTGTCGCGGGTAGTGAAGGAGCTGGAAGCCTGGCTTGGGGCGCAGCTTCTTCAGCGCACCACCCGCAAGCTCAGCGTGACGGCGGAGGGGCGTCGGTATTACGAGGAGTGTAAACGGCTGCTGGCCGAAATGACGGCGATGGAAGCCTCCTTTCCCGGCCGCTCGGCCCAGCCCGCCGGGCGGTTCAAGGTGGGGATGCCGCAATCTCTCGCCCGGCACTGCGTTTTGCCGAGGATCGGCGAGTTTCTGCAGCAGTATCCCGACCTGGAGCTGATCCTCTGCTCAAGCGACAACGTGGAAGATATCATCCAGGAGGGATTCGACTGCGTGATCCGTACCGGGCAAATCGAAGATTCCACCACCCTGGTGGCGCGCCCTCTGGCCCGCTACCGCTGGATGGTCCTCGCCTCGCCGGCCTGGATAGCGGCTCACGGCCGGCCGCAGAGCATCGACGATTTGCACCAGCACCGGGCGGTGGGATACCTGAACCACCGTACCGGGCGGACCATCGACTGGCTTTTCTCCCTCGATGACGGCGACTGCGCGATCCGCATGCAGGAGACGCTGGTGGTCGACGATACCGATGCCTATATCCAGGCCGGCGTTCAGGGGCTGGGCCTGATCCGCGTCGCCAGCTATCTGGCGCAACCCTGGCTGCAGAGCGGCGCGCTGGTCGCCTGTCTGGAGCAGGCCGCGGCTGATCTTCCCCTGTCGCTGGTCTATCCGCAAAACCGCTATCTGCCGCCGGCGGTGCGCGCGTTTTACGACTGGAGCAGGCGCGTTCTGCAACCCCCGCTCAGCGAGGCCTGATGACGGTGGTATTCGCTACCGCTATGGTCCGCGCATGGCCTGTTTTATCCTCTCTATCAGCCAGTTCAGCGCCGGATCCTGCGCCCGGCGTTTGTGGCGCAGTATACACAGGGTAAATTCCGGGTAGGCCACCGGCGGGGCGTCCGCGCGCAGCGCATACTGCGCCTGCCAGCGTTGCGCCAGCCCCTGGGGGACGGTGGCGAAGAGCGGCAGGGTGGTCAGCAGGAGGGGAAAGGTGGAGAAATTCTGCGTGGCGAAGCGCACGCGCCGCGCGAGTCCCTGACTGGCGAGCTGGCGGTCTATTTCCCCGTGGCCGGTTTCGCGATAGGCCACCATCACATGTTCCCAGGCGACGAAATCGCCCACCGACAACGGCCCGCGGCAGGGGATCTGCTGCGGCGACCACAGGGTGGTCACCCCCATGCTCATCACTGGTTCGCTGACGATCTCCCCCGCGGCTCTGCTTGTTGAGGGACACCGCGACATCAATGCGATCCGCCTCCAGCAGCTGGCGTACCTGGAAGGGGGCGGCGGCGAGTGTCTGGAGCGACACCCCGGGCGCCTCCTGCATCAGTCCGGGCAACAGCTGCGGCATCAGCCAGTGTTCGCTCCAGTCGCTGAGGCCGACGCGGAAAAGCTGCTGCGCGCTGGCGGGGGAAAACTCCCCGGCGCCAAACATTGCCGAATGCAGGTGTTCCATCAGCGGCTGCAGCTCAGTCATCAGCGCTTGCGCCCGCGGGGTCGGCTGCATGCCTCTGGCGCTGCGCACGAACAGCGGATCGTCAAACATCTCGCGCAGCCGTTTCAGCGCCCCGCTGATGGCGGGTTGGCCAAGATGCAGCGCCTCTGCGGTGCGGGTAACGCTGGCTTCGCGGTACAGCACCATCAAGACCGTCAACAAATTCAGATCGATACGACTAAAATCATTTTCAATGATTTTCTTCATTATGATAATCAATTTGAATGTGGGTTATCCCGGCAGCATAGTGAATATCACCCCGGTAAATCAACCAGCGCAATGCGCGCGGAGGGAGTGATGCAAACTTACCAGACAGGCGACAGCCTGATATTCAAAGTGCCGGAGCGCGAGATTAGCCTGCAGTCGGCGGCGCTCTATCTCGCGGCGTTCCCTGTGACGGAGGCGGACGCCGATAATCAGCCAATCGCGCTGTCAATCCACAGCTGGGTGGTACAGACTCCCCACGATCTGATCGTTATCGATACCGCCACCGGCAATGGTCGGGAGCGCGGCGGCAATCCGCTCTATCATCAACTTAATACGCCCTATCTGGAGAATCTCCGCGCCGCGGGAGTGAACCCGGAGGAGGTGACCCTGGTGCTACTGACCCACCTGCACACCGACCATGTCGGATGGAATACCGTCTGGCGGGACGATCGCTGGGCGCCGCTGTTTCCCAACGTGCGCTACCTGTGTTCGGCAAAAGAGCTCACGCGGGTGAAGAACAGCGAACGCTACCGGGCGCTGTGGCTCGACAGCCTGCTGCCGGTGATCGAGGCTGGCCAGCTGGAGACCGTGGATGTGGCGGCCAGGCCGCTGGTCGGCGGACGGATCGCCTTTATCCCTACCCCCGGCCACAGTCCGGACCATGCCGCACTGATCCTCTCCTCAGGCGATGACTACGCCTGTTTCTCCGGCGATCTTCTGCATTCCCCGCGCCAGTTTACCCATCCGCACTGGAGCTCGGCGTTCTGCGGCGATCCCCGGCAGGCGGAACGCTCGCGACGCGAGATGATGGCGTGGTGCGAAAGCCATCATGCCCAATGGTTCACCGGGCATTTCGCCGGACCCTCCTGCGGTTGGCTGGAGGAGGACAGGCCAGGGGAGTATCGCTGGCGAGACGCCGGACAACGATCTGCTGACGAGGAGGAATGGTGATGAATAATGCCCAGAGCGTATTGGTTTTTGGCGCCACCGGCCAGCAGGGCGGCTCGGTGGCGCGGGCGCTGCTGCACCGCGGCTGGCGGGTGCGGGCGCTGGTCAGGGATCCTTTCTCCGCCGGGGCTGTCGCGCTGGCGGCGCGGGGAGCGGAGCTGGTCGTGGGCGCCTTTGAAGACCGGGCGGCAATGCGGGCAGCGATGGCCGGGGTCGACGGCGTCTTCAGCGTGCAGCCCAGCTCGCCGGGCGGGACGGTAACCGATGAGCAGGAGGTGCGCTACGGGATAACCATCGCCGACCTTGCCGTCGAGTGCGGGGTGAAGCATCTGGTGTACAGCTCCGGCAGCGCGGCGGGGGAGACGCCGACCGGCGTAGCGCATTATGACACCAAAGCGGCAATTGAGCGGCATATCCGCCGCCTGCCGCTGGCGGCGACCATCGTGCGGCCCGCCACCTTTATGGAGCTGCTGGTGATGCCCGGTTTTGGCCTTGATGAAGGTCATTTTCACTTTTTTATGCTGCCGGAGGGGAGGATGCAGGTGCTTGCAGTGGAGGATATCGGCCAGCTTGTCGCAGCGATTTTTGCCGCGCCGGCGCGGTTTGCCGGCAAGACGTTCGATATCGCCAGCGACAGCGTGACCGGTCGTCAGCTCGAGGCGTTATTCTCCGCGGCGGCGGGACGGCCGATCCCCTATTCGCGATTTTCCGACGAGGTGCTGGCCGCCAGCCCTTTTCTGCACAAGCTGACCGGGCTGGTGGACGACGGGCGGCTGGCGGGGCACGCCGACCTCGACGCCCTGCGCCAGCTGCACCCGCAGCTGCATACCTTCGCCGGCTGGCTGGCGGGCCCCGGCCGTCCCGCCTTCGAGCGGGCGCTGACCAGCGGGACCCGCTGGGCGTTTAATCGTTAAAGACGACTATATCCTTCCCGCCGGCGTCTCGTTGTCTGGCCCGGCGGATGACCTGCGCTGAGAAGGCCTGCAGGTTGTTAAGACAACGCACGAGGAGTCTGAGTGTAAATTATTTTGCGGATTTTGCTGGCAACGATAGGTGAAAGTGAACGTCCAGAATTTTCAGCCGCTTAGAATGGAGGAAACTCTCTGGGATCGCCTGAATAATGACAATTTACCGATGGGCTTCGGCCTGCCTGTTAAGCATAACCTGCGCCGCTACGGCGGCGGAATTTAAAACCATCGAGGCCGATCTGCTGGCCTCCAACCGGCTGTTCTGTATGACCGGCTATGACCATAAACCGATCGGCGTGGCGTGGGAGAGCGTCAAATCCAGCCGCTATCAGCCGCAGTCGGATGGCGACCGTATTTTCAGCGACACCGTCTCCCGGCGCTTTCTGGAAGAGGAGAATAAGACCGCCTTTTACAATGGCGCCAAATATCGCGTACTGGGTAAACCCGCCAGCGCCTGCTATGACTATTCCGCCGCGCGTATTCAACGCATGGCGGGCTACCTGAAGGTGTAACGACTCCGCGAGGCGGGCGCTAAAACAGCGCCAGCCGGGCGAGACGGTCCAGCGCCTTGCGCAGCGCGTCGTCCCCAGCCGTCAGACTGATGCGAATAAACCCTTCACCCCCATCGCCAAAACCAGTGCCTGGCGCCACCAGAATATGCGCCTCCTGCAGCAGCAGGCGGGCAAACTCCTGTGAACGGTACCCGGGCGGCACGCTCAGCCAGAGGAAGAAAGTACCTTGTGCGGCACGAACCGGCCAGCGCAGTGCGGCCAGTCGACGCAGAACCCACTCCCGGCGCTGATGATACACCGCCGTCAGCTGCGCAATCCGTTCTGCCGGCAGGCTGAGCGCGGCGATCGCCGCATCCTGAATGGCGCCAAACACCGTGCTGTAGCTGTGGGTGTGCAGTTTTTTAAACGCCCGGATAATCGAGGCGTTGCCGACCGCGAAGCCGAAGCGCCAGCCGGCCATATTAAAGGTCTTGGAGAAGGTGTAGGTCTCCACTCCCCACGCTTTCGCGCCGGGCTGAGAGAAAAGGCTCAGCGGCGCATCGCTGGCCGCGCTGCCGATGGCCGCATAGGCAAAATCGTGCAGGATCGGCACCTGGTGACGGCGGGCAAACTGCAGGGCGCTGGCGAACAGCGCCGGCGTGGCGAGCGCGCCGGTGGGGTTATGCGGATAGTTAAGCACCACCAGCCCGGCCTGGTCAGCCACCTCCCGGGGGAGGTCGTTAAAATCCGGCAGGAACTGATTCTCAGCCCTGAGCGGCAGGCCATAAAACGCCGCCTGGGACTGCAGCGCCGCTGAGCGGTAAATGGGATAGCAGGGATCGGTGGAGATGAGGTATTGCCCGGGACGGAGCAGCGCCCGCGGGATGCCGCCAATACCGATATGCGAGCCCTGAAATACCGCGACTTCGCTGTGCGGATCGATTTCCACATCATACTGGCGGCGATAAAAATGGGCGATCGCTTCGCGGACCTGCGGCTTGCCCCAGAACGACGGGTAGCCATGGTTTTCACGACGATGAATGGCGCTCTGCAGCGAGTCAATCACTTCCGGCGGAGTGGGCTGATCCGGACTGCCGCTGGAGAGGTCGATCAACGGCAGCGCGTCGGTGTTGACCTCCGCGGCCAGTTTTTCCAGCAGGCTGAACAGATTCTCTTCCAGGGCGTCCACCAGCGGTGAAGCAGCGAAATCAGGCATAATTTTCCCGGTTTACGTTATCAATAATCTGCCATCTTTAAGGGATTTATTGCGCCTGGCTAAATAACAATATATGCAAAGGATTATTGTTTTTAGGATATGTCGGGATGGCAAAAGTTTATGAGGAATAAGCAAAAGGAAATCCGGCGTTCTGGCTTACAACCCGCTTTCGGCTGTGATTTAATCGCTCAATATCGCCAACCTTCCTGGAAAATACCTTATGAACAAGTCAGTTGCGCTCGGAATGACGCTCGCCCTGTTATCCGCTACCTCCTTTTACGCCACCGCCGATCAAATTATTCGTATCGGCTTTAACCCCGGGCCGTATAAAGAGCAGTTTGAAAAAGGGGTCGCCCCCTATTTATTGAGTAAAGGATATAAAATCGAATATAAAGATTTCAGCGACGGTATTCAGGTCAATGACGCGGTAGCTCGCGGCGATATCGAAGCGAATATTATGCAGCATCCGGTATACCTGAAAGCGATCAATGAGCGACTGGGGACCGATAATGTCGGCATTGTGCAGGTACCCACGCCGCCGATGGGTCTGTACGGCGGCAAGCTGACGACCTTGGGCACCCCGGCAGCTGGCACGGTGGTGTCGGTGCCAAACCAGCCGTCGAACGAATATCGCGCGGTTCTGGTGCTGGAAAGTCTCGGCTGGGTGAAGATTAAACCGGACAGCGATCCCGCCACCTTTTCGCAGCGTAATATCGTTGCCAACCCCTATAACATCGTGCTTAAGGAGATGGACAATGCCCAGCAGGTTCGCGCGCTGCCGGACGTCGACTATGGCCTGATTCAGGGCAATTTCGCCGTCTCCAGCGGCATGGCGCTTACCTCGGCATTAAAGCTGGAGGCCGCCACCAGCCATTTTATTAACGTTGTGACCGTTGCCGGTAAAAATCAGAAGGCGCAGTTTGCCAAAGATATCATCGACGGCTATCACTCTGCCGATTTCAAAAAATATATTCTCAGCCATCCGCAGTATGATGGTTACCTGCTGCCTGATTATTTAAAATGAATAACGCGATGATAGAATTTCGCCATGTCAGTAAAACCTTTAACAGAAAAGGGCATCCGGTTCTGGCCCTGCAGGATATTAATCTCAGTATCGACCGGGGCGATATTTTCGGCATTATTGGCTACAGCGGCGCAGGGAAAAGCACCTTATTGCGGCTGATTAATCGTCTGGAAACGCCGGGTGAGGGCGAGGTGGTGTTGAACGGTGAGTCGCTCCAGGACTGCAGCGGCCAGCGCCTGCAGGCGATCAAAAAAGATATCGGCATGATCTTTCAGAATTTTAATCTGCTGAATTCGAAAACGGTATTTCATAACATCGCTATCCCGCTTATTTTGCAGGGACGCGACAAGGCTTTTATCCAGGCGCGGGTTGCGGAGCTGCTGGCGTTTGTCGACCTGAGCGACAAAATGCACAGCTACCCGAATGAGCTGTCGGGAGGGCAAAAGCAGCGGGTCGGTATCGCCCGGGCGCTGGCCACCAACCCGTCGGTGCTGCTGTGCGATGAAGCCACCTCGGCGCTCGACCCCCATACCACGGTACAGATCTTATTGCTGCTGCAGGAGATTAATCGCCGCTATGGCATCACCATTGTGCTGATTACGCATGAAATGTCAGTGATCCAGACAATCTGTCACAAGGTGGCGGTGATGCAGGCCGGGCGCATTGTTGAGCAGGGGACGGTTTTCGATCTCTTTGCCCAGCCGCAGCATCCGGTCACCGCCAGTTTCGTGCAGTCGGTGGTGCACGATCGCCTGCCGCAGCGGGTGGCGTCGCTCCTGCAGCGCGACAACGGCGCCCGGGCTTTACGCCTCGAATTTATCGGCGCGACGGCCCGGCAGCCGATCATTAACCGCCTGATCCGCGAGTATGCTGTCGAGGTGAATATCCTGTTTGCCAGCATGTCCGAAGTTCAGGGCCGGATACTGGGATTTATGATTGTGCAACTCCTCGGCGAGCCTGACGAAACCGAACGCGCCATCACCCATCTGGCCGACGCAGGAGTGAAAATCATCCATGTTTGATCTAATTGATACCGCCATTACCGGCGAGCAGTTTCTGCTGGCGCTGCATGATACCCTGATTATGGTCGCCATCTCACTGGGCTTTGGCGCGCTGCTTGGCGTCCCGCTGGGAATTGTGTTGGTGGTTTGCCGTCCTGGCGGCATCGTGGCCAACCCGGTGGTGCATCAGGCGCTGAATCCGCTGATTAACGTGCTGCGCTCGCTGCCGTTTATCATTTTGCTGATTGTGATCCTGCCCTTCACCAGGCTGCTGGTGGGCACGACTATCGGCACCGCGGGGGCCATCGTGCCGCTGATCGTTTTTGTCGCCCCCTATATTGCCCGGCTGGTGGAGAGCTCGCTGCTGGAGGTGGATGAGGGGATCCTTGAGGCCGCAGACGCCATGGGCGCTACCCCTCTGCAGACCGTCTGGCATTTCATGCTGCCGGAGGCGGCGGCGTCGTTGATTCTGGCCCTTACCACCGCGACCATCGGTCTGCTTGGCGCGACCGCCATGGCGGGAACGGTGGGCGGCGGCGGGATCGGCGACCTGGCGATCACCTACGGCTATCAGCGTTTCGACGCCTTTGCCACCCTCACCACCGCCCTGGTGCTGATTGTTATTGTTCAGCTTATTCAGACGCTGGGCACCCGCCTGGCTCGCCGACTGCGTCGCGAATAACTGCTATACCGCGCCGGGGTTGCCCCGGCCAGCGGGAAAGCGGATCAGCGTGCGCAGACCGCGGCGAAGGCGCTGGCTACCCGCGCAATATTGCCGTGGTTGAGCCCGGCCACGCAGACGCGACCGCTGGCAATCAGATAGATGCCATGCTCTTCACGCAGAACGTCTACCTGATCGACGCTAAAGCCGGTGTAACTGAACATGCCGCGCTGGGTCAGCAGATAGGAAAAATCCACCGCCGGCAGGGCTGCCTGCAGAGCCTTCACCAGCGCGACGCGCATGGCGCTGATGCGGGTGCGCATGGCCTCCACTTCCCCCTGCCACAGGGCATTCAGCTCGGGATCGTTGAGCACCTGCGACACCACCTGGGCGCCAAACCCCGGCGGGCTGGAGTAGTTGCGGCGTACGGTAGCTTTCAACTGGCCCAGCACGCGCCCGGCGGCATCGGCGTTGTCACAGACCACCGACAGGCCGCCGACACGCTCGCCGTACAGTGAAAAAATCTTCGAGAACGAGTTGCTGACCAGCGCCGTCAGCCCGGCGCTGGCGATGGCGCGTATGGCATAGGCATCTTCATCCAGCCCGCGGCCAAAACCCTGGTAGGCAATATCGAGGAACGGGATCAGCTCCCGGGCGATCAACACCTCAATCACCCGATCCCACTGCTCGGGGGCGAGATCGGCCCCGGTCGGATTATGGCAGCAAGGATGGAGCAGCACGATGCTGCGCGGCGGGAGCTGCTGGAGGGCGGCAAGCATAGCGGGGAAATTGACCCCACGGGTGGCGCTGTCGAACCAGGGATAGGTATGCACCTCGAAACCCGCCCCGGCAAAGATGGCCACATGGTTCTCCCAGGTTGGATCGCTGACCCAGACCGCGGAGTCGGGGAAGTAGCGCTTGAGGAAATCAGCACCCACCTTCAGCGCGCCGGAGCCGCCCAGCGTCTGGATGGTGGCGATGCGTCCGGCACGCAACGCCGGATGGTGTTCGCCAAACAGCAGCGTCTGGACCGCGCGGCGATAGGGAGCCAGTCCCTCCATCGGCAGATAAAGGCTGGCCTTGTGCAACTGGCTCTGCAGCCGGTCAGCGGCCTGACGGACCGCCTCCAGCTGAGGAATGATGGCCTGCTCGTTATAGTACAACCCGATGCTAAGGTTAACTTTGTCTGCCCGGGGATCCTGTTGAAAGGCTTCCATCAGCGACAGGATAGGATCGCCCGCGTAGGCGTCAACGTTCTGGAACACAGTGGTTACTCCTGAAATGACCGTTAAAGGTGAAGCCATTACACCGCGTAGCGTCCTGGGCGGTGGTTCATGGCGATAATCGAATTCAAAATCACGGCGCCGAGGACAGAGACCAGCAGCATCGGCAGGCTAACCACCCACAGCGAGGCGGTGACGATGCAGGCGTCCACCACCATCTGGAATTTACCGGCGCGGATGCCGCTTTTATCCTGCAGATAGAGGGCCAGAATATTGACGCCGCCGAGGCTCGCTTTATGGCGGAACAGCACCACAAAGCCGATACCGACCATGATGTTGCCGAAGAGGGTGGCGTAATAGGGGTTCAGGCGATCGACATGGATAAAGTAGCCGTGCAGGTCGGAGAACAGCGACACCAGTCCGACCGCGCAGAAGGTTTTCAGCGTGAAGGCGGCGCCCATCCGCCGGACGGAGAGCCAGTAGAAGGGCAGGTTAATGGCGAAGAAAACCACGCCGAACGGCAGGTGGGTGGCGTAGTGGATCAGAAAGGCCATGCCTGCTGTCCCGCCGGTCAGGGCGCCGGCCTGGCGAAACAGGATAATGCCAAAGGAGATCATCAGCGTGCCGAACAGCAGCGCCAGGGCATCCTCCAGCCAGGTGTGGGTCAGTTTTTCAGGGGAAAGGACGTTATCCATAAATAAGCACTATCTTTTCGTTAACAAGGATAAGCTCTTGTTTGCAAAAATCGCACCAGAGGAGCGGGCCCGGGCGATTGGTTGCGGAAAAAATAGCCGTGGTTTAGCCTAACCTGTTGTTCTGTCGGAAAGAGAAAATCGCACGTGTCGTGCGCATAATGGTTGTGAAATGCGTAAGTTGTGCGAATTTACTGCTTATCACGCATTGACTGGCCCCGCATCTGCACCAGCGCAGGGCACTGTGCTCCGGTTCAGCGCAGCGAGGGCGTGCCCGGCATCAGCTGGCCGTTCTCCTTCAGGCGGTTGAGCACGACGGCGGTTTTCAGATGAGCCACCCCTTTGTTTTGCGCCAGAATATGGCTGATCAAATGGCTCAGTCCGGGCAGGTCCGGGACCGTTACCCGCAGCAGATAATCGGCGTCGCCGGTGGTTTTCCAGGCGTCCAGAATGGCGTCCACTTCACTGAGCATCTGATGAAAGCTCTCCACGCATTGTGGGGTGTGATTCAGCAGGCGCACCTCAATCAGGCCAAGCATCTCCTGCCCGGCGGCATCCGGCGCCAGACGCGCATGGTAGCCGAGGATAAGCTGCGCCTGTTCAAGGGCGATACGGCGGCGCGAACACTGGGAAGCGGACAGGCCGATAAGCTCGCTAAGCTCCTGATTGGTCAAACGGCCATTGGCCTGCAGCAGGGTAAGAATTTTCAGATCATAGTCGTCGATGTTGTACATAGTGGCCACTAGCGGAACGTAAAAGTGGCTACCAGCCTAACAGTTTTTTGCCTGGCGTGAAGCCTGACCCGACGGCGGCAAACCGGATGCACCAAAACGGGTCAGCTTCATGCATTAAGTCACTGGTTTTCTCATGATCTGTGCGTCATCTGGCCAATTTTCGCGCGTTATGCGCCAGGTCAGCGCCGCGATGACCAGCTTTCAGAACGAACTAGAAAATAATATTTCAATATCATTCAATGGATTAATTTTGGTCTGACGCTCCGCGGCGATCCACTGGCCTGAAAGTTGCTACCGGCGAAAGTGACTTTTTACAGACAGGGGCAGGTCAGAGATGACAACGCAGCAAGAGCATCAGTTAAAGCGCGGGTTAAAAAACCGCCATATCCAGTTGATCGCCCTCGGGGGGGCGGTCGGCACCGGACTGTTTTTAGGTATCGCGCAAACGATCCGTATGGCAGGCCCCTCGGTCCTGCTGGGGTACGCCATCGCCGGGGTTATCGCCTTCTTTATCATGCGTCAGCTTGGCGAAATGGTGGTAGAGGAGCCGGTGGCGGGGTCGTTCAGCCATTTCGCCAACCGCTACTGGGGGCCCTTCGCCGGGTTTATGTCCGGCTGGAATTACTGGGTGTTGTACGTGCTGGTAAGCATGGCGGAGCTGACGGCGGTGGGGATCTATATTCAGTACTGGTGGCCGGAGGTACCCACCTGGCTGTCGGCGGCAATCTTCTTCGTGGCGATCAACGCCATCAACCTGACGCACGTCAAAGTGTATGGCGAGCTGGAGTTCTGGTTCTCGATTGTCAAAGTGGCCGCCATCATCAGCATGATCGCCTTTGGCTGCTATCTGTTATTTAGCGGTCACGGCGGGCCGGCGGCGACGGTGGCCAACCTGTGGCAGGACGGGGGATTTTTCCCTAACGGTATCACGGGCTTAGTGATGGCCATGGCGGTGATCATGTTCTCCTTCGGCGGGCTTGAGCTGGTGGGGATCACCGCGGCGGAAGCCGACGAACCGCATAAAACCATTCCCAAAGCCACCAACCAGGTGATCTACCGTATTCTGCTTTTTTATGTGGGGTCGCTGGCGGTCTTGCTGTCACTCTACCCGTGGCGGAACGTCGTGGAAGGGGGAAGCCCCTTTGTGCTGATCTTTCACGCCATTGACAGCAATATTGTGGCCAACGCCCTCAATCTGGTGGTGCTCACCGCCGCGCTGTCGGTCTACAACAGCTGCGTCTACTGCAACAGCCGGATGCTGTTCGGCCTGGCTCAGCAGGGCAACGCCCCGCGCGCGCTGCTGCGGGTGAACCACCGCGGGATCCCGTTGACCGCCCTGGCGGTGTCCGCCGTCGCCACGGCGCTTTGCGTGGTGATTAACTATGTGATGCCCGGGAAAGCCTTTGCCCTGCTGATGGCCCTGGTGGTAGCCGCCCTGGTCATCAACTGGGCGATGATCTGCATCACTCATCTTAAGTTCCGTCGCGCCATGCAGCGGGCCGGGAAGGTAACGGCTTTCCAGAGTTTCGCCTATCCCCTGACAAACTGGCTGTGTCTGCTGTTTCTCGCCGGGATCCTCGGGGTGATGTATCTGACCCCGGACATCCGCATCTCCGTCTGCCTGATCCCGGTATGGCTGCTGATCCTTGCCGCAGGCTATCTGCTGCGCAGGAAAAGCGCGCCGGAGCCGGTGGCGGCGCTGGAGGAGCGGTAGTCGCCGACGCCCTGCCTGGCGGCAGGGCGATATTGTTTCGACTAAAAATCACGGGGAAATAGATAATTACGATAAATGACATCTCACGTTATCGGTCTGGAAATTGACAAAAGCGTGGGGCAGACAGCCTGGGGTTCTGGCTGGTCGTTATCCTGTTTATCGCCGGTGGGGAAGGAGAGCCGCCAGCGGGAATGAGGGCCGTGGCGGCGGAAGGGGGGAGATCAACGGCAGGCGCGTCGGCCTGGCCTTCGGTATACCGCAACAGGCTGCCTGTTAATCCACGTTAGTAAAATAATCGCGCGCGGCGGTCTCGACGCGCTTCGCGTCCAGCCCGGTCTTCTCAGTGATCTGCTCGATAAACGGTTTAAATTTTTCGTCCATCACGTTCCCTCCTTCCCAGTGGGCGACGTAGAATTTGCACTGATAGCGATAAAAATGGAGAGTGGTATCTCCTAACGTGTAGTACATGAGCTTCTCCTGTCCGGTATTGCGGTCACCGCGTCCACAGCGTCAGCAACCTTGTTCTCATCACGATCGATCTGTTCTCTATCCTCCTCCCAATTGGCTGAAATTTCCAGCGGTGCTTTAGGCAAAAACGCAGGATAAAGAAAGGATAATCTGCTGACAGGCAGTGATTATTTCTACAGTCGGGGTGGCGATCCGGTTACCTGCGGGCCGCGCAGATAACCGGAGTAGCGACAGGCTTAGCGCAGCGCGTTGCGCTCGTCGTCGGTCAGGTCGAGGGTCTGCGCCACGCCGCTTTCTGCAGAGCGCGCCGCCGCTTCCAGGACGGCCATCACCGCCAGCGCCTGCACCGGCGGCACCGGATTGGCGATCAGGCCCTTCAGCGCGTCGCGGATCTGCATATAGTACAGGCGCTGATCGCCCGGCGGGGTAGGCTGGGTTTGGGTCTGCAGCGAGGCGTCATAGATAACCAGCTCATCCTCATCCTCGCCCCAGCCGGCGCTTCCCGGTACCACACCCGCCAGCAGCTGGCTCTCCTGCTGGTCGGCCCGCGCTTTGACAACGCTGCCTTTATCGCCATGCACCGTGAAGCGCGAGGAGCCCCCCGCGACCAGCATGCTGCAGTGGAGGATCGCTTTATGCGCCGGGTAGTTTAAGACCACATGCGCCCAGTCGTTGACCTCCGCGCCGTCGCGCAGGGTGGCGATATTGCCCTGTACCGACTGCGGCAGACCAAACAGCTGCAGCGCCTGATCGATCAGGTGCGGCCCCAGATCGAACCATAAGCCGCTGCCGGGGACGTTCTGCTCGCGCCAGCGGACGCGGACTTCCGGGCGGAACCGGTCGAAATGGGACTCAAAATGTTTCACCGTGCCGATGGCGCCCTGCTCAATAACCTGACGGATACCGAGATAGTCGCTGTCCCAACGGCGGTTATGGAAGACGGAAAGCAGCCGCTGTTTAACCTGCGCCAGGGCGATCAGCTCCCGGGCCTCCTGCATATCAAGGGTAAAGGGTTTGTCCACCACCACATGCTTGCCGGCGTTCAGCGCCAGGCGGGCCAGCGGCGCGTGCGTGGCGTTGGGGGAGGCGATAACCACCAGATCGACATCCGGGTGCTGGACCGCCGCTTCCGGGGAAGCGATCACCGTGACGTCCGGCAGGTCGCGTTTGACTTTCTCTTCATCGCGCGAGGCGACGAAGGCCAGGTTCAGGCCCGGCACCGAACGGATAAGCGGCGCGTGGAAAGTCTTACCGACGAAGCCATAGCCAATCAGGGCGATATTTATCGTGTTGTTACTCATCAGATTCTCCACGTTGTTAAGCGTCAGCAATATGTACAGAGAGGGCAGGATCATCACCCAGCTCAGGCCAGGGACGATCGAGGAAAAGATGGTGAATGTCGCTGAGACCGGCCACCAGCCAGGGTTCGCAATGGTTGACTTTGGTATGGTCCGCCACCAGCCAGTGTTCCGCGCTGGCGGCGAGCATGGCGCGTTTTACGTCCGCATCGGCCTCCTGGCTGGCGCTCAGGCCCAGTTCGGCATGCAACGCGCAGGCGCCGAGAATCGCGATATCGGCGCGGTAGCGCGCCACCAGCGACAGCGTGGCGCTGCCGGCGAACAGCCGCTGTTCACTGTCCCACTGGCCGCCAAGCAGGATAAGCTGGATATCGGCGCGGTCGCTGAACAGCTGGGCGATATCCAGCGAAGCGGTGATCACGGTCATGGGGCCTTTCAGCTGGGTAGCGACGGCCAGCAGTGTGCTGCCGGCGTCGAGAAATAGCGTCGAGCCGGAGGGGATGCGCGCGGCGACCTGCTGGCCCAGACGCTGTTTCGTTCCGGGGAGCAGGGCGTTTCTTCCCTGGCGCGTCATCGCCGGGACGTTAAGCGCGATGGCGCCGCCGTGGCTTTTCTGCAGTACCCCCTGGTTTTCCAGCTCACTGAGATCCCGGCGTATGGTATCGGCCGACACCTGCAGCGCATCAACCAGTTCGCTGATGCTCAGCTGACCGGTTTCACTCAGCCGGTCAAGGATGTGTTTTTGTCGCGCGAGCTTATGCATGACGAGATACTCCGCAAATTGACGCAATAAATGGCATAATACAGCAAAAAGCTGCAAAATAAACCGCAAAAGGTCGCACTGAACCGTGGAAAACCTGAAGAACTTGATTTCACTACACTTTAACGTTAAATGAGGAAAGCGGGCGCGGCCAGGGGGAAAGCGCTTTTTAATGAAGCGATTAGCCTCTTTCACCGGGCAATAAATAGCGAAAAAGCGCCCTTTCGCGTACCTTATACAGAGCGCGCGCAATGCGACAGGCATGGATTAACGGAGGTTGAGTGGACGCGATTAAAGGCTCGGAGTTGCAGATACCGGACGCGATCTTCGCGTGGGTGCTCGACGGGCAGGGGGGCGTGAAGCCGCTCGCCGATAACGATATTATCGACAAAGAGAAGCCCTGCTGGCTGCATCTCAACTATACCCATAGCGACAGCGCCGACTGGCTGGCGGCCACCCCGTTGCTGCCCAATAACGTGCGCGATGCCCTGGCGGGCGAGAGCACCCGACCGCGGGTGACGCGGATCGGCGACGGGGCGCTGATCACCCTGCGCTGCATCAACGGCAGCACCGATGAACGGCCAGACCAGCTGGTGGCGATGCGTCTGTATATGGATGAGCGGCTGATCGTCTCCACTCGTCAGCGCAAAGTGCTGGCGCTGGACGATGTGCTGGGCGACCTGAAGGAGGGCAATGGGCCGACGGATGGCGGCAGCTGGCTGGTGGAAGTCTGCGACGCGCTGACCGATCATGCCAGTGAGTTTATTGAACAACTGCACGACCGAATTATCGACCTCGAAGACGACCTGCTCGATCAGCAGGTGCCGCCGCGCGGTTTTCTCGCGCTACTGCGTAAGCAGCTGATTGTGATGCGTCGGTATATGGCGCCGCAGCGCGATGTTTACGCCCGGCTGGCCAGCGAACGCCTGCCATGGATGAGCGACGATCAGCGGCGGCGGATGCAGGATATCGCCGAGCGGCTGGGGCGCGGGCTGGACGAGATCGACAGCTGCATTGCCCGGACGGCGATCATGAGCGATGAGATCGCCCAGATTATGCAGGAGTCGCTGGCGCGGCGGACCTATACGATGTCATTGATGGCGATGGTGTTTCTGCCCAGCACCTTTTTAACTGGCCTGTTCGGCGTCAACCTCGGCGGGATCCCTGGCAATAGCTGGCATCTGGGCTTTAGCCTCTTTTGCCTGATGTTAGTCGTTGTCATCGGTGGTGTTGCGTGGTGGTTACATCGCAGTAAATGGTTGTAAAGAATCGCCTTTTGGCGGCGACGATGCCGGGAAAACCCGGCAATGTTTGAGCGAAATCAATAAACCCTCTACCCATTCAGGGCAATATCTCTCTCGCAGGTGAATGCAACGTCAAGCGATGGGCGTTGCGCTCCATATTGTCTTACTTCCTTTTTTGAATTACTGCATAGCACAATTGATTCGTACGACGCCGACTTTGTTGAGTCGGCTTTTTTTTTGCGCTCTCCTGACCAGCTTCTACGCTTACTAAGACACCCGACGGTCTTCAGGCCGTTTACGCCTGCGGGTACGCCCGTATCACTTTCCGGGAGGCCACTATGCATTACGCTTCAGGGCTGACAGCCCAGTCCATCCCCATCTCGCCCGAGCCGAACGATCCGGTTCCTTTACCCGATCCGCGACCGCGTCCGCAGCCGCAGCCCGATCCGCCGCCTGATGAAGAGCCGATTAAATTGTCGCATCAGGCGCGGAGATCTGCGAGGATACGCGCCTGCAGATCGTCTGTCCTTTAATACGAGAATACATTGTGACCGCTTTTTCTACCCTGACTGTTTTACCTGCCGCCCAATTAGCCAACCTTAACGAGCTGGGTTATCTGTCGATGACGCCGGTTCAGGCCGCCGCCCTGCCGGCGATCCTCGCGGGGAAAGATGTGCGCGTGCAGGCAAAAACCGGCAGCGGAAAAACGGCCGCCTTCGGGCTGGGCCTGCTGCAGCATATCGATCCGTCGCGCTTTGAGACCCAGTCGCTGGTGCTGTGTCCGACCCGTGAACTGGCCGATCAGGTTGCCGGCGAGCTGCGCCGTCTGGCGCGCTGCCTGCCGAACATCAAGATTTTGATGCTCTGCGGCGGGCAGCCGTTTGGCGCTCAGCGCGATTCACTGCATCACGCCCCGCATATTATCGTCGCCACCCCGGGCCGTCTGCTCGATCATCTGCAGAAGGGGACGGTCTCTCTCGACGCGCTGCAGACCCTGGTGATGGATGAAGCGGACCGCATGCTCGATATGGGCTTCAGCGACGCCATCGACGAGGTGATCCGCTTCGCGCCGGCTGACCGGCAGACGCTGCTGTTTTCCGCCACCTGGCCTGCGGCGATCGCGGCGATCAGCGGTCGGGTGCAGCGTCATCCGGAAACGATTGAGATTGACAGCGTCGATGCGCTACCGGCTATCGAACAGCAGTTCTTTGAAGTTTCCCGTCACGGCAAGATTGCGCTGCTCCAGCGTCTGCTCAGCCAGCATCAGCCGGCGTCCTGCGTGGTGTTCTGCAATACCAAGCGCGATTGCCAGGCGGTCTGCGATGCGCTCAACGCCGCCGGGCAGAGCGCATTATCGCTGCACGGTGACCTCGAGCAGCGCGACCGCGATCAAACGCTGGTGCGCTTCGCGAACGGCAGCGTCCGGGTTCTGGTGGCGACCGACGTCGCCGCCCGCGGCCTGGACATCAAATCTCTCGCGCTGGTGGTGAACTTCGAGCTGGCCTGGGATCCGGAGGTGCATGTTCACCGAATCGGCCGCACCGCCCGCGCCGGCGAACAAGGCCTGGCTATCAGCTTCTGCGCGCCGGAAGAGGCGCAGCGCGCCACCATTCTGGCCGACATGCTGCAATTATCCCTTAACTGGCTGCCGGCGCCGACGGGCAACGCTATCACGCCGCTGACGGCGGAGATGGCGACGCTGTGCATCGACGGCGGAAAAAAGGCGAAAATGCGCCCGGGGGATGTGCTGGGGGCGTTGACCGGAGATATGGGGTTTGATGGCGCCGATATCGGCAAAATTACCGTCCACCCGGCCCACGTCTATGTGGCGATCCGCCAGAATATGGCGCAGAAAGCGTATAAGCAGTTACAAAACGGCAAGATCAAAGGCAAAGCCTGCCGCGTACGACTGCTGAAGTAAGGGCAGAATAGCGCGTCTCAGGCGGCGGCCTGAGACGCTTTCGGGTTACTTCACTTCCACTACGTTCAGACGCAGCTCATCTAACCGGGCGTCCTCTTCCTCCGGCTGCCAGCCGGCAGGCTGCAGGGGAATCTCTTCCCGGTCAAACGCCAGATCGCCGCCGTCCACCACCTCAGAACCGTGGGTGATGCCTTTAAAATCAAACAGATTAACGTCGCTCAGGTGCGAAGGCACCACGTTCTGCATCGCGCTAAACATGGTTTCAATGCGTCCCGGATAACGCTTATCCCAGTCGCGAAGCATATCGGCGATCACCTGGCGCTGCAGGTTAGGCTGCGACCCGCACAGGTTGCATGGAATGATCGGGAAGCCCTTGGCCTGGGAGAAACGCTCGATGTCTTTTTCACGGCAGTAGGCCAGCGGGCGGATGACGATGTGTTTGCCGTCATCGCTCATCAGCTTCGGCGGCATTCCTTTCATTTTGCCGCCGTAGAACATATTCAGGAACAGCGTCTGCAGGATGTCGTCGCGATGATGGCCGAGGGCAATCTTGGTGGCGCCGAGTTCGCTGGCGGTACGGTAGAGAATGCCGCGGCGCAGGCGAGAGCAGAGCGAGCAGGTGGTTTTCCCTTCCGGGATCTTCTCTTTGACGATGCCGTAGGTATTCTCTTCGACAATCTTGTATTCAACGCCCAGCTGCTCAAGATAAGCCGGCAGAATATGCTCCGGGAACCCGGGCTGTTTCTGGTCGAGGTTCACCGCCACCAGCGAGAAGGAGATGGGTGCGCTTTTCTGCAGGTTACGCAGGATCTCCAGCATGGTATAGCTGTCCTTGCCGCCTGACAGACAAACCATAATGCGGTCGCCTTCTTCAATCATATTGAAGTCGGCGATCGCCTCACCGACGTTGCGGCGCAGACGTTTCTGCAGCTTATCGATGTTGTATTTCTCTTTCTTTGTAATTTCTTGATTTTCTTGCATTATTAACATTCTCAAAATCTTAAAGGGGCATATAGGGGGCAAAATGTGTTAAAGCCCAAGCCGGGAATTCAACATAGAAACCTGGTCGCCGTTCATTTCTTCTATCCATGTACTATAAACGTCGTACACCATTTGCGCGTTTTCATGCCCCATCTGATTGGCTATAAAAGACGGGTTTGCGCCAGCCGTCAGGAGCCAGCAGGCAAAAGTATGCCGCGTATGGTACGGATTCCTGCGGCGAATGCCAGCGCGTTTTACTGCAGCTTCCCATCTGCTGCCTATACTGCTGTGCGAGTAGCAGGGTTTTTGCTCGCCTTTCCGTCTCCGCGGCATGAAAACAAGTCGCAAATTCTGTTCCTCGCTTGAGCCGTATTCCCTGTGGTGAAACGTGATAGTGGCGACCGGATGTCCAGCTGTCAGTTCATGCTGCGCTTTGAGCGCGTCCAGGGCAGGGCCGAGCAATTGTATCGTCCGGTTTCCTGCTGCTAATGCCATACCGAGGCCTTTTGCTGAGGCGCTGGTGAGAGGTAACTCGCCGGAGATGTGCCGGGCGTGAGAAACCGTAAAAGCACCTGGGAAGCAATAAAATACCCGGCAATCAGTGCCGGGTTTTGGGGCTCACATAAGATTGGAAATCTGGCTGTAAGAGAGGTGTTTACTTTACTTGACCCTAAATGATAAGTCGAAACTCCTCATTTTTTAATGGAATATAGGTGAATGGAAGCGTTATAGGGAAGGAGTAGCCCTGCGGAAGAATGGCGATGCCTCAATCCCCCGCAGAACGCAAAGCGCGCAGCTAACCCGGCTGTGATATATAATCCCCTCCATACCAGCGGGGATGTAGAAGTGGAGCCGCATCCTCCGGCGTTGCATGAAAAAGGCGTATTAGGGATCTATAGACATAAGGAAAACAACAATTGGTATCGGTTATGAAAAAAACATTACTTCTGGTTTGCGCTGTTCTTATATCAAACTTGGCACTTGCTGCAGAAAATAAAGAAGAAGTTGTGCCTGTGCGGATAAGTTGCCCTAATCCTTATTATCCAGTTTCTGCCATGGCTAATCGGATTAGTGGCACTGTAAATTACGCTGCCTCAGTAAATGAAAAAGGGGAAGTAACTTCTGTTGAGACAACTGGTGCTGAGATCTTTTTTAGAGAAACAAGATCAGCAATGAGAAAATGCAAGTATGAGTCCGGAAAGCCAGGCATTGCGCGTGGAACCATAAGATTTCGTCCATCTCAACCGTAAATACTGCTAGCCTACCTGGATTTTGTGTACTGAGAGATCTATCAGCCTGATGCTCTTGCAATGGGAGTCGAGCCAAGTGATGTTATGTTGGCAAGCTCTAGAGATTTACCTGGCAAAATCACTGGTTAAGGGGAGCAGGCTAGTCATGGTTGGCTGAAAAAAACTGGAGACGAGTTAGGCTCTCCTGTTCCCGGTGTGATTGCTGATACATTTCGTGGCTGTGAGTTTTCGAACTTTCATTCATTCGGGAGAGCTTTCTGGAAGGCGGTTTCTGATACCACTGAGCTAACTGAGCGGTTTGACAAGCTAGCTTAGGGAGTATCAAGTTAGAAAGATGGTCGTTCATTCGTAAAATGAGCATGTCGGGGGAAGGCTTAAACATGAATTAGAACACGCAAAAGCTATTAAAATACCGGTGATGTGTATGGTATTGAGAACTGGCGAGTTATGATGCACAAAAAGCCATGTTGAAGTTCACTAAGCAATGGTGGTAAATGATGGACAATAAAAAAAGCATTTCTGATTACACCGAATCTGAGTTTTTAGCTTTTGTGGAAAAGATATTTAAACCGGATAATACAACCGAAGATGAAGATGTGCAAAATGTTTTAGAGTTTGAACGTATCACTGAACACCCTGATGGTTCTGATGTAATTTTCTATCCTCCAAAGGGCCGAGAGGATAGTCCGGAAAGGGTTGTTAAGGAAGTGAAAGAATGGCGGGCCAGAAATGGCAAACCTGGTTTCAAAGAGTAGCTGATCGGTACAGTTGCGTTATCTTACCTATCTTAACGTGATAATAGATGACTTCTGATTGAAACTCGCGCCGGCGGTTTTTTATTACGTTGAATTTATTATCGGTGAAAGTAGTTCACAATTTTGATTTTTTATCAACCAGCCCTAAAGATGCCGTCGGAGCCTGAGCAACTTCCTTAACTTATGCGCTTTGAGGGCATTCCCGAAGCAAAAGGCAATCAGAACACCAAGGTCTGCTTTCAGCATAGTGCGGGTATTATCAGGTTATTGGATTTTAATAGCCTCAATCAATTACGCCCCCTGATTCCTAACGTTGTCCACCGCTCGGAAAACGGGGTGCCATGTGAAATGATCAGCAGGTACCGCACCATCTGCAATTATCTCATTCACCTCTTTTCCTCGAATAGCCTGCCTCATCCATTCCCGGGTGGATTCAGGTACCAGGGCCAGCGGCCGGCGCTGTGGGGGCTGGCTGTATGTAAATATAAAATAAATTTAGTTGGTTGGAGGGGGCACAACTTATTGATGTTGTACATTTTTGCTGATTTCTTGATTTTGCAGCATGCAATAGTGGCTCAATTCATAGTGTGGCATCAGAAGAGCACGCGTTCTGCCAGCCGCTGGACAACGTGGCGCTGGCGCGTAGCAATTAATGAGGTCTGACAGACAACCGTGGCGTGTATGGTACGGATTCAGGGGCGGAATGTCAGCATCTTTCCGGCACTTTCCGCTGCGGGCAGGGGCAGAAGTAAAAATAAAAAGCCCGCCGGGCGGCGGGCTGAGGCGTTAGCGAACGACCAGCACCGAGCACTCGGCGTGGCGGACCACCGCGGCGGCGTTGGAGCCCAGCAGATAGGTGGTCATATCCGGCCGGTGCGAAGCGATGATCACCAGGTCGGCGGGTAGCGACCTGGCGAGGGCCAGAATCTTATCTTTTGGCGATCCTTCGGCAACGTGAAAATGTTTCCGATCTTCCGGGATAGAGAACTGCTTCGCGAGCTCTTTAAGCTGCGTTTCCGTCCCTTCGCGCAGCTCATCCATACCAGGCAGTTCGGCGGTATAGGCCATTCCCAGTGAGGCATAATAAGGCAGGGAAGGGATAACGGAGAGGAAATGGACCTCAGCGTCGTCAATCCGCGCTTCCGATTCAACGTGACTGATAATGCGTTCAGTAAATTCTTTATCAGAGATATCGATGGGGACAAGAATCATTCTGCTCATAAAACCTCCTGTTTAAGTATCCCCTCATATTGTACGGCATTATGGCACGTTTTGTATCATGACCGCAGTCACACTTTGACATTAACGTGGCTTGCGTTCGGGGAATTTTCCCTTTATCACGCCGTCATAAAATCGGCCTTTTGACACCACCTGTAAAAAGTCACGAAAAATACGCGGTGGAACCCCGGTATATTGCAACGGCGGCTGGTGATAAAAACAGATTTCCAGCGTGGCGGAGGCGTCATCATAGGCGACAGAGATAATTCGGGAAGATTTTACCGGGTGATGATGCATGATGGACGTCCTCGGGCAGGCACTGACTGAGCACGACTATATCACTAAACGGACGGCTATTTTAAGCTGTGGGATATATTGTTTTGTTTTAGCTGCTGCGATGCAAAGAGAGAGAAAGCCCGCCGGAACCGGCGGGCTGGCGCATCAGAACTGGTAAACCAGGCCCAGCGCGACGATGTTGTCGGTAGAAATACCGTTGTCTTTGTAGAAGCTGTCGTTGTCATCCAGCAGGTTGATTTTGTAATCAACGTAGGTGGACATATTACGGTTGAAGTAATAGGTGGCGCCGACGTCCATATATTTGACCAGATCTTTATCGGCGTAGCTGCCGGTATTATAGAGATCTTTGCCTTTGGACTGCAGGTAGGAGATAGCCGGACGCAGACCGAAGTCGAACTGATACTGAGCAGTGACTTCGAAGTTTTGCGTCTTGTTAGCCACGCCGTCATTGCCGTACGGGGTCATATTGCGGGTTTCAGAGTACATTGTCGCCAGGTAGATATCGTTGGCGTCGTACTTCAGGCCGGCAGTCCAGGCTTCGGCTTTATCGCCGCGGGCGTTGGTCCGGGTCATCTGGTCGTTGGTACGGTCAGAAGAGGTATAGGCCGCAGCCGCGCTGATGCCCATGCCGAAGTTATAGGAGGTGGAGAGACCGAAACCGTCGCCGTTGTCAAAGCGAACATCGCTGTCGCTGCTGCGGTTGTTGGTGCCGACGTTGATATCCTGGGCGTTCTGGCCTTCGTTTTTACCCTGATACTGCAGGGCGAAGTTCAGACCATCCACCAGACCGAAGAAATCGCTGTTGCGGTAGGTCGCGACGCCGTTGGCGCGGCCTGCCATAAAGTTATCCGCATAGGTGTAAGAGTCGCCGCCGAACTCCGGCAGCATATCGGTCCAGCCTTCGACGTCGTACAGCACGCCGTAGTTACGACCGTAGTCGAAAGAACCGTAATCGCCCACTTTGATACCGGCGAAGGCCAGACGGGTCCACGCCTGATCGCCGGCGCTTTCGGTATTGTTGGCCTGAACGTTGTATTCCCACTGGCCGTAACCGATGAGCATATCGTTGATCTGGGTTTCGCCTTTAAAGCCAAAGCGAACGTAAGTTTGGTCGCCGTCTTTTTTCGAGTCGCTGGAGAAATAGTGCAGACCGTCTACCTTGCCATAGACATCTAATTTATTTCCGTCTTTATTATAAATTTCCGCCGCGTGCGCAGCGCCAGCGGCTAATAAAGCCGGAATAACGAGGGCCAGTACTTTTCTTTTCATGAAGAAATTCCTTTAACTGTTTTTATGTTCTAGCTTCCGGGAAGGAAGTGAACTCATGCTAAAGGAGCGGTCTGAGATATGGTAAGACTCAATTGTTACGATATAAGTAAAATCTAAATAAAATACTTCTGAAGTAATGGTGATAATTGTGGTGAATATATCTACAAATAATATACAAAATAAAAATTATACATATTCAGTTTGATCGCGTATTATTCGGGCGTTATATGCCTTTATTGTCATGCCAAGCATTTTTATTTGCCGTCTCATTCTGCGGAATGATTTTGTTTATCGGTAAAACGACAAGCCCGAACTTTATGTTCGGGCTTTTTTTATGGCTGCGGGAGGAAAATAATCTTAGCTCTCGCTCGGTGATTTCTCCGCTTTGCCCGCCAGCTGGGCGAGGAAGTCGTAGCGCTTCTGCAGGTCGGCGGCAGCGTCTTTCCACAGTTGCTCCGCCACTTCCGGCTGCTGCGCATTCAGGCGACGGAAGCGTTGCTCATTGAGCAGCGTTTCAGCCAGGGCATCTGACGGTGGGCGGGAGTCCAGCGCCAGCGGGATCTTACCTTCTTCCGCCCGACGCGGGTCGAAGCGGTAGAGCGGCCAGAAGCCGGTAGCGGTCAGCTGACGCATCTGATCGTGGCTGAGCGCCAGATCGTAGCCATGCTCTTCGCAAGGACTGTAGGCGATGATCAGCGACGGCCCCGGATAGGCTTCCGCTTCCTGAATCGCTTTCACCGTCTGGTTCAGCTGCGCGCCCAGCGAAATCTGCGCCACATAGACATGACCGTACATCATCATGCTGACGCCAAGATCTTTGCGCGCCTTACGTTTACCATGCTCGCCAAACTTAGTGACCGCCCCCAGCGGGGTGGCTTTTGACGCCTGGCCGCCGGTGTTGGAGTAACACTGGGTATCCAGCACCAGAATGTTGACATTTTCCGTCAGGCTCAGCACATGGTCCAGACCGCCGAAGCCGATATCGTAGGCCCAGCCGTCGCCGCCGATCAGCCAGACGGATTTCTCCACCAGCGCGTAGGCATCGGTCAGCAGCTCTTCAGCGCCTTGCACGCCGGCCAGCGCCTGACGCAGGGCTGCCACCTGTTCGCGGCGCGCTTCCGGCGTCGCCTCGGCATGCAGCGCCGCGTTCAACTCTGCCGGCAGCTGGTCGGCGAATTCACTCAGCAGGCGCATCACGCGCTGGCGATGCTGGTCGACGGTTAAGCGGAAGCCGAGCCCGAATTCAGCGTTATCCTCAAACAGCGAGTTGGCCCACGCCGGGCCGCGGCCGTTGGCATCGGTCGTGTACGGGGTCGAGGGCAGGTTGCCGCCGTAAATGGATGAGCAGCCGGTGGCATTGGCAATCAGCATCCGGTCGCCATACAGCTGGGTTAGCAGTTTGATATACGGCGTTTCGCCACAGCCGGAGCAGGCGCCGGAGTATTCAAACAGCGGGCTGATCAGCTGCGAAGTGCGGATATCAATACGCTCCAGTTTGCTGCGGTCGATTTCCGGCAGGTTGAGGAAGTAATCGTAATTCACTTTCTCCTCTTCCACATGCTCCAGACGCGACATCATATTGATGGCCTTGATCTCCGGGTTCTGGCGATCTTTTGCCGGGCACACTTCCACGCACAGGTTGCAGCCGGTGCAGTCTTCCGGGGCGACCTGCAGAACGTATTTCTGCCCGCGCATATCGCGGGATTTAACGTCCAGCGAGTGCAGACTGGCAGGGGCGTTCTCCATGTCCTCCGGCGCGACCACTTTGGCGCGGATTGCCGAGTGCGGGCAGGCGGCAACGCAGTGGTTACACTGGGTGCAAAGCGCTTCCTTCCAGATCGGGATCTCTTCGGCGATGTTGCGTTTCTCCCAGCGGGTGGTGCCCATGGGCCAGGTGCCGTCCGGCGGCAGGGCGGAGACCGGCAGCGCATCGCCGAGGCCGGCCAGCATGGCGGCAGTGACCGTTTTGACGAAATCCGGCGCGGCGTCGGAGACCACCGGCGGGCGGTTCGGACTGCTGGCATTCACCGGCTGCAGCGGCACTTCCGCCAGGGACTCGCGGGCCAGGGCCAGCGCCTGCCAGTTGCGTTCCACCAGCTCCTGGCCTTTGCTGCTGTAGCTTTTGGCGATGGCCGCCTGCAGTTCCGCCAGCGCGCTGTCGCCAGGCAGGATGTGAGTCAGATGGAAGAAGGCCATCTGCATCACGGTATTAATGCGCGCCCCGAGGCTACATTCGCGGGCGATCTTCGCCGCGTTGACCACGTAAAAACGCGCTTTTTTCTGATTCAGGGTGGCCTGCACTTCCTGCGGCAGGCGGGACCAGACTTCATCGGCGCTGTACGGCGTGTTGAGCAGGAAAATGCCGCCGGGCTTCAGCCGCTCGGCCATCTGGTACTTATCGATAAACTGCAGCTGGTGGCAGCCAACGAAATCGGCCTGCGAAATCAGATACGAAGAACGAATCGGCTTTTCGCTGACCCGCAGATGGGAGACGGTCAGGCCGCCCGCCTTCTTCGAGTCATAGACAAAGTACCCCTGGGAGAACCACGGGGTGGAGTTGCCGATGATTTTGATATTGTTTTTGGTGGCCGACACGCTGCCGTCGCTGCCGAGGCCGTAGAACAGCGCTTCGAGCTTGGCCTCTGCCGGCAGGGTATTTTCGCCCAGCGGTAGCGACAGGTTGGTCACGTCGTCATAGATGCCGACGGTAAAGCGCGGCTTCGGCTGGGCGGCCTGCAGCTCATGGAATATCGCCAACACGCATTCCGGACCGAACTCCTTGGAAGAGAGACCGTAGCGGCCGCCGATGGTCCGCAGCAGCGTCTCGCGCTCGCCGCAGTTAAAGGCTTCCGCCAGGGCGGTCATCACGTCGAGATACAGCGGCTCCGCGTGCGCGCCAGGTTCTTTGGTGCGATCCAGCACCGCCACCGCCCGGGCGCTCTCCGGCAGCGCTGCCAACAGGTGGGCGGCGGAGAACGGACGATAGAGGCGGACCTTCAGTACGCCGACTTTCTCGCCGCGGCTCAGCAGTTCATCGACCACCTCTTCGCAGGTGCCGATGGCCGAGCCCATAATGACGATGACGCGCTCCGCCTGCGGATGGCCGTAAAACTCAAACGGTTTGTACTGGCGGCCGGTGGCGGCGGCGAAGTCATCCATCGCTTTCTCGACATGATCATAAACCGCGTCGTACCACGGGTTGGTGGCCTCCCGCGACTGGAAGTAGGTGTCAGGGTTGGCCGAGGTCCCGCGGATCACCGGGTGTTCCGGATTGAGCGCGCGCTGGCGATGCTCAGCGATTTTTTCCTGCGGCAGCAGGGCGCGAATCGTGTCATCCGCTAGCGGGGCGATTTTGTTGATTTCGTGCGAGGTGCGGAAACCATCAAAGAAATGAATAAACGGCACCCGGCTTTGCAGAGTGGCGATATGCGAGATCAGCGCGAAATCCTGCGCTTCCTGAACGCTGCTGGCGCACAGCATGGCGCACCCGGTCTGGCGGACCGCCATCACATCGGAATGGTCGCCGAAGATCGACAGCGCGTGGGTGGTGACGGTGCGGGCGGCGACGTGCAGGACAAACGGCATCAGCTGGCCGGCCAGTTTGTACAGCGTGGGGATCATCAGCAGCAGGCCCTGCGATGAGGTAAAGGAGGTGGAGAGGGCGCCGGTCTGCAGCGCGCCATGTACGGCGCCAATGGCGCCTGCCTCCGACTGCATTTCGACCACGCGGGGCACATCGCCCCAGACGTTTTTCAGCCCATTGCCGGCCCAGGCGTCGGCCTGTTCCGCCATCGTTGAACTGGGCGTGATCGGGTAGATGGCGATAACTTCACTGGTGCGAAACGCGACGGAAGCGACCGCGCCATTACCATCAATAGTAATCATAGGAAGACACCCTTACATTGCGCAAAAGAATGGACGCGTAAAACCGCGACGCGCCCTGTAATTATATAAGAGGTAGTTTAGCAAACCGTTGATGCCGCCATTTTTGCATTTGTGTCCTCAATGCGGCGGCCACCCGTGACCAGATCAATATTTTGCGCGGTTCGCGGAGAAAGTAGCTTTCCAGGGCGTGAAGGCCAGCGATTGTCCGGTGGCGAACCCGGGGGAGATCAACCTTTAGGCAGAAATTTGCTAGAAAATGTTAATGAGACGCATAAATACGTACTTCCCCTCTCGACGCCGCGCGCCACGCTGCCTATTATTCTTGGGTTTGCTTTTTAAGACGTTTCCGAGGGGAGAGAAAATGCGAGCTGCGATATTAGTGGGATGTGCGGCGCTGTTGCTGTCGGCGTGCAGTAGTGAACCCGTTCAGCAGGCCACGGCGGCGCACGTCACGCCAGGAATGCGGGCTGCGATGAGCGACGCCGGTCAGGCCAACTGCGCCATGATAGGCGGCTCGTTATCGGTGGCTCGTCAGCTCGATGGTTCGGCGATCGGCATGTGCGCGTTGCCGAACGGTAAACGCTGCAGCGAGCAGGCGCTGGCGGGCGGAAGCTGCGGCTATTAATGGCAGCCCCGCAGCGGGTTCACCACGCCGGCTAGTGCATCAGGTCGGCGAGCTTATAGACCAGCGTCTGGTCGGCGGTCGCCAGCGTCAACTGGTTTTCCGTCAGATCGACCTGCGCGCCCTCGCGCAGCATCTTACCAATGGTCGCGTCAAGGGTATTGAGCTGGGCATCCTGGCACAGCATCCGGGTCATCGCCAGCGATTTAACCTTCAGCTCGCCGTCCGACACCTTACCTTCCCCGCTGAAGCCGTTGCACATATTGCCCGAAACATACATATTGCCCGTAATAGCCATCTTCTCGCCGAAGCTCAGCTCCAGCGGCCGGTCGCCCGCGTTCACCGCCTGGCCGTTGACGCTGGTCAACACGAAACGATGATGCTGTAGCTGTTCCGCGCCGGTGGACACCTTACTGTTATAGACACAGCCGGACAGCAGCAACCCTGCCGCCAGTAATGCCGCAAATTTGTTCATTTTTACTCCAAAACATTCACATTACTAATAAAATAAAGCCAGTGTAACGGTATCGCAGCGGGGATCTGTGGGGATTATCTGAATGTGCTCCCCCCGGGGAGAGGAGCACAAAAGGGAAAGGAATCAGACGATAGCGTTCGGGCAGGTTTCACCGTTGGCGACCTGCTGCAGATTGCCCAGGGTGGTCTCCGAAATGCTGATCAGCGCCTCGGCGGTGAGGAACGCCTGATGGCCGGTGAACAGCACGTTGTGGCAGGCGGAGAGGCGACGGAAGACGTCGTCCTGGATCACGTCGTTGGATTTGTCTTCGAAGAACAGATCGCGTTCGTTCTCATAAACGTCCAGCCCCAGCGCGCCGATTTTCTGGTGCTTCAGGGCATCGATGGCCGCCTGGGAATCGATCAGCGCGCCGCGGCTGGTGTTAATCACCATCACCCCGTCCTTCATCTGATCGAAGGCCTCGCGATTGAGCAGATGGTAGTTTTCGTCGGTGAGCGGGCAGTGCAGGGAGATCACGTCCGACTCCTTGTACAGCGTGGCCAGGTCAACATATTCCACCCCCAGCTCCAGCGCGGCGGCGCTTGGGTACGGATCAAAAGCCAGCAGACGCATGCCGAAGCCTTTAAGGATCCGTAGCATCGCCACGCCAATTTTCCCGGTGCCGATCACCCCGGCGGTTTTGCCGTACATGGTGAAACCGGTGAGGCCTTCGAGGGAGAAATTGGCATCACGGGTACGCTGGTAGGCGCGGTGGATGCGGCGGTTAAGCGACATCATCATGCCGATCGCATGTTCAGCGACCGCTTCCGGCGAGTAGGCCGGGACGCGCACGACGCGCAGGCCAAGCGCTTTCGCCGCCTCGAGGTCGACGTTGTTAAACCCGGCGCAGCGCAGGGCGATATACTTCACGCCGTGGGCCTTCAGCTCCTCCAGCACCGGACGGCTGCCGTCGTCATTGACGAAGATGCATACCGCTTCGCAACCGTGGGCGGTTTTGGCGGTTTTCTCTGTCAGCAGGAAGTCGAAGAATTCCAGTTCAAAGCCGTAGGTATCATTAACGTGCTGCAGGTACTTTTTATCGTACTGCTTCGTACTGTAAACCGCGATTTTCATAAGACTTTTCTCCAGTGATTATAACGTCACGGTAGCATATTTAAAATAATCGTACAATTATTAAAAAATAGTTTAAATAGCAGGTGCTTATCCTAATTCTAGAGCATATCGCGGATTTGCGGAATCTCTTTGAAAGACAAAGTTTTTTCACCACAAACTCAGGCTTAAAGCGCCGGGGGAGAGCAGCAGAAACGGCCACAGCAGACCGGAGGTAACGTTAGCCAGCTGAAACGACCACAGCGGCAGGCCGCTGGCGCCGCTGACCAGGGGCAGGGTGGCGCGCAGGGGAGAGAGGAAGCGACTGAAAAAGACCGCCCACAGCCCGCGGCGCTGAAAAAAGAGTCGGCTGCGGGCCAGCCGCTCGGCGGTCAGCCAGCGCAACTGCGTGAGGCGGTGACGATAGCGAACGCCTAACCACCACGAGAGCCAGAATCCGCCGATGGCGCCGAGGCTGGCGCTGGACCACATTAACAGGAAATGACCGAGGCTGGCGGACGCGAATGTCCCCAGCAGCAGCAGGCCGGAGGTGCCCGGGATCGCCAGCGACACCAGCGCGCAGGATTTAGTGAAGGTGAGCAGGAAAACCATCAGTAATACCAATGGATAGTGGCCCTGTGCGCTCTCAATGAGCGAGATAATTAACGACACTGTCTCTCCCGCAAGCAAAACCGAACTGGCTGGAGTGTGGCAGGTAGCGCTTAAACAAAAGCTAAATAGTGACGAGCGATCGCCGCGCCGCGATACCGGCTGGCAACTATGCTTTAACAGGTCGCAAACTTTCACTCACTGGTCGAACGTGTCACAATGGGCGCCTTTCGGCTTTTACTTATGTTGAATCAGGATATTAACTGCCCATGAAGGGTAAATATAAAGCCGCCATCGCGCTGGTGCTAGCGCTGGTGTTACTGCCGCTAACCCTGCTGTTGACGCTGACCCACTGGGTGCCGACGCTGGCGGGCATCTGGCTGCCCGTGGGCACTCATATCGCTTTGCAGGAGAGCCCGCGTCTTACGCGCTCCGCCCTGCTGATCCCCGATCTGCGCTATCTGGTGGGCGACTGTGAGCTCGCCCGGGTGACCGATGCCCGTCTGTCGCGCCCCAGCCGCTGGCGGCTGCATATTGGCCAGCTGGAGATCAACAGCGCCTGCCTGAGCAAACTGCCGGCCAGCGATCCCGCGCCGGGGTCGCCTCGCACCCTCGCCGAATGGCAATCAATGCTGCCCTACAGCTGGTTAACCATTGAGAACCTGCGGCTGTCGCCGTGGGAAAAATGGCAGGGGCGGCTGGTGATGTCCTTGACGCCTGCGCAGCAGGATATCGGCTTCGCCGGGAATGATTTGAGCCTGCAGGCGCGCCTGCGCGGCCAGGCGCTCACTGTCAGCCAGTTCAGCGCCCGGCTGACTGACGATCAGCCGCCGGTGAAGCTGGTGGGGACCTTCCATCTGCCGCTGGTGCCGGATGGCCTGCCGGTCGATGGCCAGATGCAGGGCACCTTCGAATTTCCGCAGACCGCAGAATGGATCGATGCCGAGCTGGCGTGGCAGCATAATCGCGGCCAGCTGCTGGTCACTCCGCGCGGCGAGGTGGAGCCCATTCTCGACCTGCCGTGGGAGATCACCCCGGAACGGATCACCATCAGCGACGGCCGCTGGCGCACCCGCTACGAGGCGTATCCGCTGAGCGGCCGCGTGGCGCTGTCGGTCGGTAACTGGCAGCAGGGCACGGAACAGATGATTGTCAGCGGCCGCTTAAATGTGCTCACCGAGGGGCATGCCGGCAAAGGCAACGCGGTGCTGAATATCGGTCCGGGCAAGTTAAGCATGGATAACAGCGACCTGCCGCTGCGGCTCACCGGCGAGGCCAAGCTGGGGGAGATGATCTTTTACGCCGCGCTGCCGGCTCAGCTCAGCGGGTCGCTGGTCAGCCCGCAGCTGGCGTTTCACCCCGGGGCGCTACTGCGTTCGCGCGGGCGGGTGATCGACGCGCTGAACATTGACGAAATCCGCTGGCCGCTGGCCGGGGTGAAGGTTACCCAGCAGGGCGTCGATGGCCGCCTGCAGGCGATCCTCCGCGCCCATGAGCAGCAGATGGGCGACTTTACGTTGCACCTGGACGGCCTGGCGAACGATTTTCTGCCCGACAGCGGCCGCTGGCAGTGGCGCTACTGGGGCGAGGGGCATTTCACGCCAATGCAGGCGCGCTGGGATGTGAAGGGCAGCGGTGAGTGGCGGGACAATGCCATTACGCTGAGCAGCCTCTCCACTGGCTTCGATAAGCTCGAGTACGGCACGATGCGGGTCAGCACGCCGCGTCTGACCCTCGAGCAGCCGATTCGCTGGCTGCGCGACGCTGAGCATCCGCGGCTGACCGGCGCGCTGTCGCTGGATGCGGCAAAAACCACCTTCTCCGGCGGCAGCTATCTCCCGGCGTCGACGCTGAAATTCGCTGTCGACGGCCGGGACCCGACGTGGTTCCAGTTCACCGGCGCGCTGCACGCCGATACCATTGGCCCGGTGCGGTTGACCGGGCGCTGGGATGGCGAACGGCTGCGCGGCCAGGCCTGGTGGCCTAAACAGTCGCTGACGGTATTCCAGCCGCTGGTGCCGCCGGACTGGAAGATGAACCTGCGCGAAGGCAGTCTCTATGCGCAGGTGGCCTTCTCGGCGGCAGCCGGGCAGGGATTTGAGGCGGGCGGTCATGGCGTCCTGAAGGGCGGCAGCGCCTGGATGCCGGATAACCAGATCAATGGCGTCGACTTCGTTCTGCCGTTCCGCTTCAGCGATGGCCACTGGCAGCTGGGCACCCGCCGTCCGGTCTCCCTGCGCATTGGCGAAATCGTCAACCAGGTCACCGCGCGCAACCTGACGGCGGACCTGCAGGGCACCTGGCCATGGAGCGAGGCCAATCCGCTGCAGCTTAGCGACGTCAGCGTCGATCTGTTAGGCGGCAAGCTGACCCTGCTGCAGCTGCGCATGCCGCAGCGCGACCCGGCGCTGATCCGTCTGCAGCACATCTCCAGCAGCGAACTGACCAGCGCGGTCAAGGTGAAGCAGTTCGCCATGTCCGGGGCGGTGAGCGGCGCGCTGCCGCTGTGGCTGGAGAACAATCAATGGATTATCCACGACGGCTGGTTGCGCAATGACGGACCGATGACGCTGCGGCTCGACAAAGACACCGCCGATGCGCTGGTGGCGGACAACGTCTCCGCCGGGGCGGCGATCAACTGGCTGCGCTATATGGAGATCTCCCGTTCATCGACGCAGATTAACCTCACCAATCTGGGCGTGCTGACGCTTAAGGCCGCCATCAACGGCACCAGCCGGGTGGACGGGAAAAGCAGTACCGTGCATTTAAACTACGCTCATGAGGAGAATATTTTCGATCTGTGGCGCAGTTTACGCTTCGGCGACAATTTACAGGCGTGGCTTGAGCAAAATGCCACGCTGCCCGTGCGGCGCTGTACGGACGGTAAGACATGTAAGGAACCTAAATGAAGAAGCTGTTACTGGCCATAGTGGCGTCGATGCTGCTTGCCGGCTGTACGCCGCGTATCGAAATTGCGGCGTCGAAAGAGCCCATCACCATCAATATGAATGTCAAAATTGAGCATGAGATCCATATCAAGGTCGATAAGGATGTGGAAAACCTGCTGAAATCCCGCAGCGATTTGTTCTGAGGCGACGATGAGAAAACGACTGTTAACCGCGGCGCTGGCGCTGACTCTGCTCAGCGCGCCCGCGCTGGCGTTGACCCTGAGCGAAGCGCGCCAGCAGGGGCGGGTGGGGGAGACGCTGAACGGCTATCTGGCGCCGCTGCGTCAGGATAAAGAGACGCTGGCGCTGGTGAAACAGATTAACGCCGCGCGCAGTGAAAGCTACCAGCAGCTGGCGGATGACAACAATCTGCCGGTGGATGAGGTAGCGAAAATGGCCGGACAGAAGCTGGTGGCCCGCGCTCAGCCCGGGGAGTACGTCCAGGGGCTGAACGGCCAGTGGCTGCGCAAATAGTTAGCGGCAGCGCTTACGGTATTCGCCCGGCGAGACGCCGAAGCGCTGCTTAAAGGCGGTGGAGAAATGGCTGTGGTCGCTGAAGCCCCAGCGGTAGCCGATCCCCGCCAGCTTTTCGTCGTCATGGACGTTCTGTAACGCCCGGGCGCACAGATCCAGCCGCCGGTTCTTAATATACTGCGCCACTACCAGCCCTTTGTCGGCAAACAGCCGGTAGAGGCTGCGCACCGACATTCCCGTCTCGCTGGCCAGCCACTCCGGCCGCAGGTGTTCCGACTGAATGGACGCGTCGATTAACGCAATGATCTTCTGAAACTGCTGGTCCCGCCGGGACGGGATCGGCTCGCGCTGGCGCAGCACCGGGCGCAACAGGCAGGCGATCGCGTCCAGCGCCGCCTCACTCTCGCTGGCGGAGAGCGTCGTGCCGCCCATACTCTCCAGCAGCAGGCGCTGACTGAGCTGCACCATCGGCAGAGACTTGTCCAGCCGGCAGGCGGTGGCGATCTCGCCCGTCGGCGCCACCCGCTGGCGCGGCAGCAGCAGCGAAGCCTGACGCGAGGTCTGCTGCCACACGATAGAGCACGGGCGGGCGGCGTCGATCAGCGTGATATCCCCCGCCGCCAGGGTCACCTGGCGATCGTCCTGTTCGATCACCGCTTCGCCGGCGAGCTGAAACACGGTATAGAACCAGGCGTCGTTATCGCGTTTGATCTCATTGCGCGTGCGGTAGAGATTGACGCCGGCGGCGGTGACCGTACTGACCTTGAGACTGCCGGCGTAGCGGGCGTCAATGTCGCCGTGAAAGCGTCCCTCCAGCGGCCGGGCGGCGAAATGGCCGCAGACCTGATTGATCGTCGCCAGCCAGCGCTGGTAGGCCAGCCCCCCCTCAGCCGTGGTCATCATTCGCCGTTCTCCTGTAATAATAATGTTTCTGCATTGTTGCATTTATGCCGCCTCAGGCAAGGGCGCGATGGCGGGTATATGAAAGAACTATTACCTGCGGCACATTTCTTTCAGGGCAGGCGACGGAATTGCGGCGACTGTCACAGCGGCGCAAACGAATGTCACAGAGAAAAAAGCGCCAGCTGCCAACCGGACATAGACTGAAAGCACTATCCGCGAAGAATAAGGAAAGGGTATGTCCACCTCTCAGATAGCGCTGCTTGCCAGCGTCCAGCAGTTTTTAGACCGTCAGCATGGCCTGTATATCGACGGCGCTCCCTGCGCCGCGCAGAGCGAAAACCGGTTAACCGTCTGGGATCCGGCCACCGGGCAGGCGATCGCCACCACCGCCGACGCCAGCCCGGCGGATGTCGACCGGGCGGTGATGTCCGCCTGGCGCGCCTTCGTCGATCGCCGCTGGGCCGGTCGCACCCCGGCCGACCGTGAGCGCATCCTGCTGCGCTTTGCCGATCTGGTGGAGGCGCACGGTGAGGAGCTGGCGCAGCTGGAGACCCTTGAGCAGGGTAAATCCATCGCCATCTCCCGCGCCTTCGAGGTCGGCTGCACCCTGAACTGGATGCGCTACACGGCGGGGCTGACCACCAAAATCAGCGGCCGGACGCTGGACGTCTCGATCCCGTTCCCGCAAGGGGCCCGTTACCAGGCGTGGACCAAAAAAGAGCCGGTGGGGGTCGTGGCGGGCATCGTTCCGTGGAATTTCCCGCTGATGATCGGTATGTGGAAGGTGATGCCGGCGCTGGCGGCGGGCTGCTCGATCGTCATCAAACCCTCGGAAACCACCCCGCTGACCCTGCTGCGGGTGGCGGAGCTGGCGACCCAGGCGGGCATTCCTGACGGGGTGTTCAACGTGGTCACCGGCAGCGGCGCCGGCTGCGGCGCGGCGCTGACCTCACATCCGCAGGTGGCGAAGGTGAGCTTTACCGGCTCGACGGCCACCGGGAAACAGATTGCGCGGGTGGCCGCCGACCGTCTGACCCGCGTGACGCTGGAGCTGGGGGGCAAGAACCCGGCGATTGTGCTCAAAGACGCCGATCCCCAGTGGGTCATTGAGGGGCTGATGACCGGCAGCTTCCTCAACCAGGGACAGGTCTGCGCCGCCAGTTCGCGGATCTACATTGAAGCGCCGCTGTTTGACACCCTGGTCAGCGGTTTCGAACAGGCGGTGAAATCGCTGCAGGTGGGACCGGGGATGCAGGAGACGGCGCAGATCAACCCGGTGGTCTCCCGGGCCCACTGCGACAAGGTGGCGGCCTACCTCGAAGAGGCCCGCCAGCAGAAGGCGGAGCTAATCAGCGGCAGCGCCGGGCCGGATGCCGGGGGGTACTATATTCCGCCGACGCTGGTGGTCAACCCGGACGCCGGGCTGCGCCTTACCCGCGAGGAGGTGTTTGGCCCGGTGGTGAACCTGGTGCGGGTGGCTGACGGCGAGGAGGCGCTGCGCCTGGCCAACGACAGCGATTTCGGCCTGACCGCCAGCGTCTGGACCCGCGACCTGACCCAGGCTCTCAACTATACCGACCGCCTGCAGGCCGGGACGGTATGGGTCAACAGCCATACCCTGATTGACGCCAACCTGCCGTTCGGCGGCATGAAGCAGTCCGGTACCGGTCGCGATTTCGGCCCGGACTGGCTCGATGGCTGGTGCGAAACCAAATCGGTCTGCGTGCGTTACTAGCCCTCCGTCGGGGAAGGCGCATCGCTTTTCCCGACATCCCGCTTGCCGACCTCCGCGCTTTCTCGCTACTGTGGAGGGCAATCTTTGCCCGCGCAGGGCGGTGAATGATGAGGAGGTCTTCGGCATGACAGCATTTCCTGAAGTTGCACTAATTGGTCCCGGCGCCATCGGCACGACTATCGCCGCCGCTCTGTTTGCGGTGGGGAGGGCGCCGGTGGTTTGCGGGCGCACTGCCCATTCGTCGCTGGTGCTGCGCACTGATGAGGGTGAGATCGTGGTCCCCGGCCCGGTGCTCACCGACCCGACGGCGATAGCCGCCCCCTTCGACCTGGTGTTTGTCGCGGTGAAGGCCACCCAGACGGAGGCCATCGCCCCCTGGCTGACGGCTCTGTGTTCGCCGGACACCGTGGTATGCGTGCTGCAAAACGGCGTCGAGCAGCGCCAGCAGTTTGCCCCTTTGACCGGCGGCGCGACGGTGCTGCCGTCGGTGGTCTGGTTTCCGGCGCAGCGCGACGCCGATGCTTCCGTCTGGCTGCGCGCCGCGCCGCGACTGACGCTGCCGGACCTGCCGGGGGCGGAGCGGGTGCAGCAGGCACTGGCGGGAACCCGCTGCGCGGTGGAGCTGGCGGCCGATTTTACCACCGTGGCCTGGCGTAAACTGCTGCAGAACGCCGTCGCCGGACTGATGGTGCTGACCGGACGACGCGCCGGGATGTTCGCCCGGGAGGAGATCACCGCTCTCGGACTGGCCTATTTGCGCGAATGCCTGCAGGTGGCGCGGGCGGAAGGGGCCGTCCTGAGCGACAGCGTGCCGGAGGAGATCATCGCCGGTTTTCATCGGGCGCCTGCCGACCTGAGCACCTCTATTCTGATCGATCGCCTGCATGGCCGACCGCTGGAGTGGGATATTCGTAACGGGGTGGTGCAGCGTCGCGGGCGTCAGCACGGCATACCGACGCCGCTCAGCGATATCATCGTGCCGCTGCTGGCGGCGGCCAGCGACGGCCCGGGCTGACCCGGGCTGGCGCGGGGTTAGTCCACCAGGGAGGGATCGAGGTCGATCATCAACTGCTTCATCTCGGCAAAGTGCTGCCGGGAGAAATCGGCAATCTTCTCCCAGTCCTGGGCGGTTTTTTCCGCCACCGCGTCTGACAGCACCTTCAGCGGCTGGCCGGTTGACCAGGCGGTGATCAGGATCTGACAGGCGCGCTCCAGGGTCCAGATATCGTCGAACGCTTCGCCGATGGTCGGGGCGGTCACCAGCACCCCGTGGTTGCCCATCAGCAGACGGCGTTTATCCGCCAGCAGCCCCGCCAGCCGGGCCCCTTCTGCCGCGGTGTCCGCCATCCCGCCGTACAGCGTATCGACGGCGACCCGGTTAAAATAGCGGGCCGTGTTCTGGTCGATGGGCAGGATCTGCGGCGTCGCCAGACAGGCGAGGCTGGTGGTGTACACCGGGTGCAGATGCAGCACCACCCGCACGTCCGGCAGCCGCTGATGGATTTGCCCGTGAATAGCCCACGCGGTGGCATCGACGTCAGGGCGCGCGGCGCAGCTTTCATCATCGGCGTTCAGCACCAGCAGATCGCTGGCGCGGATGCGCGAAAAGTGTTTCCACTTCGGGTTCAGTAAAAACGTCTTCCCGTCGGCGGAGAGCGCGGCGCTGAAATGGTTGGCCACCGCCTCATGCATGCCAAGATGGGCAATGATGCGAAAGGTGGCCGCCAGGTCGATGCGGATCTGCTCTTCATCGGTATCGCGCATGGGCATTACTCCGCTTTTGGCATCAGGGTCTGCAGATCCTCTGCCGTCGGCGCCTGGAAGTGATATTTCTTCAGCAGGGCGGCGTATTCCGGCGTGGTGCTGTATTTTTTCAGCGCCTCTTCAAGGGCGGTTTTCACCTCAGTGTTGCCTTTTTTAACGCCAAAGCCGTTCAGCACCGGATAGATCAGGGTGTCAGAGGCGATCACCACCCGGTCGCCCAGCTTTTCCACCACTCCGCGCGCCACGGCGGCGTCGGTGATCTGCGCATCCACTGCGCGCGACAGCAGCGCCTGGGTGGTCTGCGGGTCGGTGGTATAGACGCTCAGCGCAATCGGCTTCAGCCCCTTCTTCACGCAGTAGTCGGCGGAAAGCTTCTGCAACTGCGCCAGCCACGAGGTGGCGCCCATCGAGCCGATTTTATGCCCGCAGAAGTCTTCCGGGGTCTTTGGCTGATAGTCGCTCCCTTTACGGGCGAGGATCGCTTCCCCGCTTTTCAGGTACGGCACCATGTCGATCACCTTCAGGCGCTCGGCGGTAATGTACATCGACGAGTTGGTGATATCGAAGCGCCCGCCCTGCAGCCCGGGGATCAGGTTGGGGAAGCGGGTATCGATATTCACCGCCTCGCGGCCCATGCTCTTCGCCAGGCCGTCGAGCAGTTCAATATCAAACCCCGCCGGCTTATTGTTCTCCATATACTCGTAAGGGAAAAAGGTCATGTCCGAACCGGCGGTGATCTTGCCGCTTTGCTGGAAGGCCAGCGCGTTCAGGGATGTCAGAGCCCCCGCTGCGCAGAGCAGCAGAGCCAGCGGGCGTGGTGCGAAAAAGCGTGTCATAAAACCTCCGGAGTGTGGGCGAATTACATGCTGGCGCGATCGGCACCGGCCTGCTGAACAAAAAACGAAGCGCCGCGCGGCTTCTGCGGCAGACGAAGCTGGTTATCGGTGCTGCGCACCAGACCGCTCTCTTCCCCGGCCACCAGCTGGCCGGCATGGCGGCTCGGCAGCGGGTTTTCGCCGAAGGGCAGCGCATCCTCGGCGGCGTAGACGCTGATGAACAGGGTGCGCGGCAGGGCGGTTTCGTTGGGGCTGGAGGCGTGCAGCAGGCGGGTATGCATAAAGCAGACTGAGCCCGCCGGGCCAAAACAGGCCTGCGGCTGCTGGCAGTGAGTCGTCACCACCTCGTCATCCACCGCTCCGGTGAAGCGCCCCTCCTGCCAGTGGGACCACAGCGGCCCCTGATGGCTGCCCGGCACCACGTTGAGCGGGCCATTCTCCGGCGTCACCTCGCTGACCATCAGCAGGGCGGTGATGATGTCGTCATTACTGTGCGGGGTGAAGAGGAAATCCTGATGCCATTTCACCTCGGTGGCGGTGTGCGGCAGCTTGGAGTTAATTTTGCTGTGGTGAAAGCGGGTGCCGCTGCCGCCGATCAGCTGCGCGGCGATGGTCGCCATCCGCGAGTTGAGCGCAGTATGGCGATAGGCCTCGGAGATCTCCGTCGGGGAGGCGACCCGGCGCAGCGACGGATGGTCGGGAGCATGGTCGCGCTCAATATCGAAGCGCGGCCGCCCGTCGAGGGTTTCCCCCCACGCCGACGCGTGGCGGCGGCTCTCCTCGACCCAGCCGTCAAAATCGCTCTGCAGAGTGGCGATGTCGGCGGCGGAAAGCACCCCTTCGACCACCAGATAACCCTGCTGATGAAACTGCTCAATTTGCCACTGCGCAATCATAGTTTTTCCTCTTCACGTCCCGATAGTTAAGCCAGAGAAACATCTTTCAGAAAGGCCTCGACCCGCGGGTGTTGCCCGCTGCGCATCGCCTGCGGCGTGTCATCGCACACCACCCGGCCTTTCTCCATAAACACGATCCGGTCAGACACTTTGAAGGCGAAGTTCATCTCGTGGGTGACGATGACCATGGTGATGCCTTCATGGGCCAGGGATTCGATAACCTGCAGCACCTCATTCACTTTTTCCGGATCCAGCGCCGAGGTGGGCTCATCGAACAGCATGATCTGCGGACGCATCATCAGGGCGCGGGCGATTGCCACTCGCTGCTGCTGACCGCCGGAGAGCTGGTGCGGATACTTCCAGGCGTGTTCAAGCATGCCCACCTTGTGCAGCAGCTCGCAGGCGTGCTGGCGCAGCTCCGCGTCGCTTGCCAGATGGTGATAGCGCGGGGCCAGCAGCAGATTGCCGAACACGGTCAGATGCGGGAACAGGTTGAAGCTCTGGAACACCATGCCGATATTCAGACGGTGTTCGGCATTCTCCATAAAGCGCGGCTTCTGCTGCCCCTGACGGTCGAGATGAATAAAGGGCTGGCCGTTAATCTGAATTTCGCCGTTGTCGATCTGCTCAAGACCGTTCAGCAGGCGAATGAGGGTGGTTTTTCCCGAGCCCGACGGGCCGATGACCGACACCACTTCGCCGGGCTGGATCTGCAGGCTCACCGCTCCCAGCACTTCGACGTTGTTGTAGGCCTTATGCAGCTTAGAGGCCTGCAGCGCCGGCTCCTGGCCCTGGGAGACGCTGCGCGCCATCGCCGGGCGGCGGGCGGTCGCCAACTGCTGCATCTCGGCATCCACCGGCCGGGCGGTGTCGCGTCGGGTGACATCGAGGTAGTTCTCCAGCCGTTTCAGCAGAAAATCGAACACCGTGACGATAAAGATGTAATAAAACGCCACGGCGGTCATGGTCTCCATGACCAGAAAGTTCTGCGAGTAGAGCTGCTGGCCAACCATCAATATTTCGGTCAGGGAGATCACCGACACCAGCGAACTGAGCTTCACGATGGCGATATACTCATTGGCCAGCGCCGGCAGGGCGACGCGCAGCGCCTGGGGAATGATCACCCGCCACTGGATCCCGGCGTAGCGTAAACCCAGGGCTCGCGCGGCTTCACTCTGCCCGCGGGGGATGGAGAGCAGCCCGCCGCGATGGATCTCGGCGATATAGGCCGCTTCGCTGAGAACCATCGCCAGCAGGCCGGCCCAGAAGGGGTCGTTCAGCACCGGCGCGAAGGAGGGCAGCGCCTGCGGCATGTTGTAGACAAAAATCAGCAGGACCAGCAGCGGCATACTGCGAAATAACCAGATATACAGCCGGGCAGGGGTGGATAACCAGCCGCGCGGCGACTGTTTAGCCAGCGCCAGAATAAATCCGAGCACAATACTGCAGCCCCAGGTCAGCAGACTTAATTTAATGACGGTCCAGGTGGCCCACCAAAAATCGGCATCGCTGAGCAGACTTAACATGTAGTTCCAGTTAAACGTCATGGGCTATTTCACTCGTCATAATTAACCTAAATGAAAGCGGCTCGGCTGTGCATTAATGGGGAGCCGCCGGTGTTCATCGTGCGAATACACTATGCTGGCAGGATGCTTTCAGAGGCAATTAGTAAATTTTTGGTCTTTAAGTTTAAAAAAACTATACAGCGTTATTAACGATATGGAATTTAAAGTGATTATCAGGATACTTTGCGTAAACAATTTAAAAACAATAGCTGTAATTTAATAACGCCATTTTATGCGGACAGGTTATTTTGCGCGAAACTGGGGCGACCGCTGCCTGCTCAATGTGCAGCGTGATGCATGATGGTGCAAACGGGGAAATAAACCGCGCCGGCGCGGGAGGAGAAAAAATAATATCGCCCCCTGGCGGGCAATGCGCCGCCATTCTTCGCGGGTGGCACGCGGATTGCTTGGGACTTAGAGGAAAACTATTCCCCGCGTGCGCCGGACCATATTTTATCAATGGTGATGCTATGAACCGATTTACCCTGAAGCAGCTCAAATATTTCGTCACCGTGGTGGAGACGGAGAGTATCGCCGAGGCCTCCCGCCAGCTGCACATTGCGCAGCCGTCAATTTCCATTGCCATTAAGAATCTGGAGAGCACCTTCGACCAGCAGCTGTTTATTCGCCACCACGCGCAGGGCGTCTCGCTCACCTCCAGCGGTCGGCGGATCTACGATAAAGCGAAGGAACTGCTGCGCCTGTCGTGGGAATTTGAGCAGAATTCGCGAGCGGATAAAGAGCTGGTTTCTGGCATGATCTCCATCGGTTGCTTTGAGTCGGTGGCCCCGCTGTATATGCCGAAGCTGGTGGCCGGGTTTAAGAAATGCTATCCGGAAATTACGCTGCATCTGTATGACGGCGAACAGCATGAGCTGATGCATGGCCTGCACCGCGGCCGCTTCGACCTGGCGCTGGTCTACGATCTGGAGCTCGGCCACTCGATCAATAAAGAGCGGCTTAATGCTCCGCATAAACCCTACGCGCTGCTGCCCGCCGCGCATCCGCTGGCGCAAAAGGCGCAGGTGACGCTGCAGGAGCTGAGTCGCGAGCCGATGATCCTCCTCGACGCGGTCCCGAGTAAAAATTATTTCATCTCCATCTTTAAGGAAAAGGGCTATCACCCGGAAGTGGCTTACAGCTCCCCCTCTATCGAAATGGTGCGCTGTATGGTCGGCCAGGGGCTCGGTTTTTCGGTGCTGGTCACCCGGCCCTGCTGCGATATGACCTACGATGGCGAAAGGGTGGTGCAGCGGGATATTGCCGACGACATGCCCGCCTCAACCTTAATTATGGCGCACCTCGCTAATAATGAGCCGACGCGGCCGACGCAACTGTTTATGGATTATTGTCGCAGTATCGAATTAACCCCCTCTCACGGCTGAAATAATGCCTGTCGATCCGGCAGGCGTTATTTTTCTGTCGTCACTCAGCCTCGTAAAATTCTATTCAGTCGATCGTTTTATAATATTTTACCAATTCGTCACAGTTAAATAACCTGAAAGCCGTCAATTCCGGCGACCTCGTCGGCAACTGTGCTTGAAGGATAGAGAAATGACTGAACAGATAACCGAGATCGATACCCTGGTGGTCGGCGCGGGGCAGGCGGGCGTCGCCATGAGCGAGCATCTGACCCGGCTGGATATCCCCCATCTGGTGCTGGAGAAACAGGGTATTGCCCAGGCCTGGCGCAGCGGGCGCTGGGATTCGCTGGTGGCCAACGGCCCGGCCTGGCACGATCGGTTTCCGGGGATGGTGTTCCCTGACTGCCCGCCGGACAGCTTTGTCGGCAAAGAGCAGGTTGCGGACTATTTTGCCGCCTATGCCCGCAGCTTCAATGCGCCGATCCGCACCGGGGTGGAAGTGTACAGCGCCGAACGCCTCGCCGGGCGGCCGGGCTTTCGTGTCGACACCTCCGAGGGGGTAATTGAGGCGCAGCGGATCGTGGCGGCTACCGGACCCTTTCAGCGCCCGACGATCCCGGCCATCGCCCCGCAGAGTGAGGCTATTCAGCAGCTCCATTCGGCGCACTATTTTAATCCGCAGCAGCTGCCGGAGGGCGGCGTGCTGGTGGTGGGGGCCGGATCCTCCGGCGTGCAGATTGCCGATGAGCTACAGCGTGCCGGACGCGCGGTGTGGCTGTCGGTGGGGGCGCACGACCGGCCGCCGCGTCGCTATCGCCAGCGCGATTTTTGCTGGTGGCTCGGCGTGCTGGGGATGTGGGACGCTGCAGCCAATGCGCCGGGGAAAGAGCATGTCACAATCGCGGTGAGCGGCGCGCGCGGCGGCCATACCGTTGATTTTCGCCAGCTGGCGCATCAGGGGGTCACCCTGGTGGGGCAGACCCGCGGCTTTGACGGCGCCAGGGCGCTGTTCCACCCCGACCTGGCGGAGAATATCCGCCGCGGCGATGCCTCCTATCTTGCGCTGCTCGACGCCGCCGACGACTGGGTCGCGCGCAACGGTTTGGATCTGCCCGAAGAGCCCTCCGCCCGTGATTTTCTGCCCGACCCGGCCTGCGTCAGCGACCCGCTGCTTAGCCTCGACCTGGCCGAGGCCGGGATCGGCGCCATCATCTGGGCGACCGGGTATACCACCGATTATCGCTGGCTGAAGGTCAACGCCTTCGATGACGCGCAGCGGCCGCAGCATCACCGCGGCGTGTCGACGGAGCCGGGGGTCTATTTCCTCGGCCTGCCGTGGCTGTCGCGGCGCGGGTCCACCTTTATCTGGGGCGTCTGGCACGATGCCAAATATATTGCCGACCAGATCGCCATTCAGCGCCAGTATCAGCGCTACCAGCCGTCCTGATAACCGATTCCTGAAGGAGTGCTTTGATGCCAACCCATACCCGTATTCGCATGTTTAACACCAAAGAGACCTACCCGAACCAGGCGCTGAATAACGATCTGTGCCAGGCGGTGCGGGCGGGGAATACCGTCTACGTTCGCGGCCAGGTCGGCACCGATTTCGCCGGCAACCTGATCGGCCTCGGTGACCCGCGGGCCCAGGCGGAGCAGGCGATGAAGAATGTCGAACAGCTGCTGAAAGAGGCCGGCAGCGACCTCTCGCATATCGTCAAGACCACCACTTATCTGATCGACCCCCGCTATCGCGAGCCGGTCTATCAGGAGGTGGGCAAATGGTTGAAAGGGGTTTTCCCCATCTCCACCGGAGTGGTGGTGTCGGCCCTGGCGCAGCCGCAGTGGCTGATGGAGATTGACGTCACGGCGGTGATCCCCGACGACTGGCAGGGGGAGGCGGCAGAATGACCCTCTCCCTTACCGCCCGCTGCCCGGAAACGGGTCAGTTGGGCATCGCCATTAGTTCATCGAGCATGGCCGTCGGGTCGCGCTGTCCGTGGCTGCTGCCCGGCGTGGGGGCGGTTTCCAGCCAGAATATTACCCTGCCGTCGCTGGGGCCGCAGATCCTCAGCGCGATCGAGGCGGGGGCCAGCGTTGAGCAGGCCATGAAGCAGGCTCTGGCGGAGGATCGCTTCCGCGAATATCGCCAGGTCGCAGCGATTGACGCCAACGGCGACACAGCGGTGTTCAGCGGGGAGTTCACCCTCGGGATCGGCGGCGCCCTGGCGGGGGATAACTGCGTGGCGGCGGGCAATATGCTGGCCAGTCAGGGCGTGATCGCCGCTATGGTGGGCGCCTTTGAGGCCGCCACCGGTGAGCTGGCCAGCCGGCTTCTGGCCGGGCTGCGCGCCGGGATCGTCGCCGGGGGCGAGGCCGGCCCGGTCCACTCGGCGGCGGTGAAGGTGGTGGATGATTACCCGTGGCCGGTGGTCGACCTGCGCATTGACTGGGCGGAGGCGGATCCGCTGGCGGCCCTTGAGCAGCTGTGGCTGGCGTGGGAGCCGCAAATGGAGGCCTATATTACCCGGGCGCTCGACCCGCGCGAGGCGCCGGCCTATGGCGTGCCTGGCGATGAATAACACGCCGGGAGCGATCCTTGCCGCGCTGCTGGCCTTTGATACCACCAGCCGCCATTCGAACCTGGCGATGATCGACTGGATCGCCGATTTTCTCGCCGCCCGCGGCGTGGCGTCCCGCCGCTTTTATGACCCGTCGGGGGGAAAGGCCAATCTCTACGCCCGGCTGGGGCCGTCCGGCGGCGGCGGGGTGATGCTCTCGGGCCATACCGACGTGGTCCCGGTGGACGGGCAGGACTGGAGCGTGCCGCCGTTCAGCCTGACCGAGCGCGATGGCCGCTACTACGGCCGCGGCAGCGCCGATATGAAGGGCTTTCTCGCCTGCGTGCTGGCGGCGGTGGATGACTTTCTGGCGGCGCCGCTGCGGATGCCGCTGCATCTGGCCTTCTCCTATGATGAAGAGGTCGGCTGTCTCGGCGTGCGTAGCCTGGTGGCGTTTCTGCAGGCCTCGCCGGAGAAACCGGCGCTGTGCCTCATCGGCGAGCCGACGGAGATGCAGCCGGTGTTCGGTCATAAAGGCAAACTGGCCATGCGCTGCTGTATCGAGGGCCAGGCCTGCCATTCGGCCTATGCTCCACAGGGCGTGAACGCCATCCGCTACGCGGCCAGGCTGATTAATCGCCTGGATCGGCTGGGCGCGCGTCTGGCCCGGCAGCAGGACAGCCGCTTCTCGCCGCCCTTCAGCACTCTGCAGGTGGGCACCATTCAGGGCGGCGCCGCGCTGAACATCGTCCCGCAGTCCTGCCGCTTTGATTTTGAGATCCGCTACCTGCCGGGGATGCGCCCCGAAGCGGTCACCGAGGCGCTGGCGGCCTACGCCCGCCGCCGGCTGCTGCCGGAGATGCGCCGGGTCGGCGGCGGGAGCGACATCCAGTTTCAGCTGTTGAGCCACTACCCGCCGCTGCTCAGCGATCCGCAGTCCGACTTCGCCCGCTGGCTGGCGCAGTGGTGCGGCAGCGATCGGTTTTCCACCGTGGCGTTCGGCACCGAAGGGGGGCTGTTCGATGAGATGGGCGTCGCGACCCTGGTCTGCGGGCCGGGCAGCATGGCCCAGGGCCATAAGGCCGATGAGTACATCAGCATCGACCAGACCGAACGCTGTATGACGATGCTGGGCCAGCTGTGCGCCTGGATGCGCGCCGAGCCCGCAGAACCGCTTACCTGATCCACCCACACAGGAACCCAAGCGATGCACAATCAACACTCTCCCCATATCGATCAAGCGACTGTCGACCGCTGGCAGGCGGATGGCGTGGTATTACTGAAGGGCGTTTTTACCCCCTGGGTTGAGCGCCTTGCCGAGGGGGTCACGGCGCTGATGGCCAGCCCCAGCGAATATGGTCATGCGCGCACGGTGATCCCCAAAGATGGCTCGCCGCCTTTCTTTCAGGATTACTGCAACTGGTCGCGGATCCCGGCGTTTAGCGAGTTTGTCTTCCAGTCGGCGGCCGCGGAGATCGCCGCGGCGCTGATGCAGTCGCAGACGGCGAAATTTTTCCATGAGCATACGCTGGTCAAACCCGCCGGAGGCAGCACGGTCACCCCCTGGCATCATGATCAGCCGTACTATTGCGTCTCCGGCCGGCAGAATGTCAGCTTCTGGATCCCGCTGGACCCGGTAGCGGAGGCCACCTCGCTGCGCTGCATTCGCGGGTCGCATCGCTGGGAGGCGGAGTACAGTCCCACCCGCTTCAATGGTACAAAGCTCTACGAGCACACCCGGTTCAGCGCGCTGCCGGATATCGACGCCCATGAGGATGAGTACGATATCGTCAGCTGGGCGCTGGAGCCGGGGGACGCGGTGGCCTTCCATTTTCGCACCGTCCATGGCGCCCGCGGCAACCCCGGGGCGCGGGCGCGACGGGTCTTCTCCGCCCGCTGGGTGGGGGATGACGCCGCGTTTGCCGACCGCGGCGGCGTGACCTCGCCGCCGTTCCCCGAACTGACTCTGCGGGACGGCGACCCGCTGGATTCGCCACTGTTCCCCCAGGTCTGGCCACCGGCGTAAGCGGCTGCGGACGGGATCTGCTATGATCCCGCCTTTCGTTGTCTGGAGCCTGTCGATGTTCAATGACGCCATTGTTTATGACCGCTACGGGCCGCCGGCCGCGGTGCTATCGCTGAAACGCACCCCGCTGGCGCCGCTGGCCGGCGGACGGGTGCGGGTCAGGATGCGCTATGCCCCGGTGAATCCCTCAGATCTGATCCCCATTACCGGCGCCTATCGCCACCGTACCCGACTGCCGGCCGTGCCCGGCTACGAAGGCCTTGGCGAGGTGGTCGCCGCGCCATTCGGCAGCCGGCTGACCGCGGGCCAGCGGGTGCTGCCCCTGCGCGGGGGCGGCACCTGGCAGCGGTTTATCGATCTGGATGAGACCTGGCTGGTGCCGGTTCCCGCGGCGGTGGACGATCTGCTGGCCGCCCGCGGGTATATCAATCCGCTGACCGCGATGCTGATGCTCAGACGTTGGCCGGTTGCCGGGAAACAGATCGTGCTGACCGCCGCCGCCTCCTCTTGCGCCAGCCTGCTGGGGCAGTGGGCGCTGGCCATGGGCGCCCGTTCGGTAAGCGGGATTATTCGCTCGCCGCAGCATCGGGCGCGTCTGGAGCAGGCCGGGATCTATCCGATCCTCGAGGCCGACCGGGCGCTGGTGGAGAAGGTCAGCCAGCACAGCGATCTGGTGTTTGACGCGGTGGGCGGGGAGCTGGGGAACACGCTGTTGTCGGTGCTGCCCGCATCGTCGATCCTGATCTCCTATGGCTTATTATCCGGACGGCCGCTGATCCAGACGCGCGCCAGCGCGGCGGTGCGCAAGTTTCATCTGCGGGAGGCGCTGCCTGGCCTCAGCGTGGCGGCATGGCGGGCGGCGTTCGAGGAGATCTGGCAGCGGCTGCCGACGACCACGCAACCGCCGGCCCGGCGGGTGGCGTTGAACGACTGGCGGGAGGCGATTGCCGCCGCCGGCCAGCCGGGAAGAGGCGGTAAAATCCTGCTCGATTTCACCGTGGGTTAAGATTACTGTTTCTTCTCGCCGAGGGTCGGCGTTTCGTCAAAGAAGTTCCATGGCTTCAGCAGGGCGTGCGCCCATTCGGTGGGCATGATCGGCCACTCTTCAGCCCGCGCCACGTGGGTGGTGCCGGTGGTGATCCACACCACGTCATCCTGGTGCGTCAGCGACTCATCGTCCTTCGCATACTGGCCTAACCCGGTATCGTGAGCGGAGCGGTTGGGGTATTTGCCTTCCGGATAGCGTTCGCTCGGGTGGTAACGCGTCACCCACAGCTGTTTATCCATAAAGCTCAGACGATGGTAGATCCACTCGTCCGGGGCGAATTTTGCGCCGGTCGCCGCCGGATGGGTGCCGCCGGCGTAAGGGATGATCTGGTAAGAGACCGGGTTGCCCATGCGGTTCTCTTTGCTGGTGTTGCTCAGCAGGCGAATCGTGCCCGGGTCGAATTTCTGCGCCGCTTTCTGTTCGCTGTCGATCGTGTACTGATTCACCTGCATGGTGCTGGTGCGCGGGCCGCCGGCGGTGTTGGGCTTCACCTCCGGGTCCATCGCCACCAGGGTGTTGTTTTCGCCGTCCACGTCGAGGTCGAGGCGGAAGTTATAGATATGCTGGTGGGTGGTGCCGACAATATTATGGTCGATCAGCGTTCCGTAGCGGGTATCCTCTTTGGCGCTGGGGTCGTGCATGGTCTTCGCCAGCACGCCTTTCACCGCCTCAATCCCGGTGGCGCCGGCGTCGATACCGATGGTGCCGTTGTCGTGGAATACCCAGTCAAAGATATAGTCGTAGTTGCCGACGGTGCTGATCCAGCGCACCACCAGCTCCCGGCGCTCGGTACTGACGTTGGGCTTGCCCATCTCCAGGTGCTTATATTCCGGCCCGGCGTAGCGCTCGAAGATGGCGACAGCGTGCGGGATGGTGGTCGGCGCGCCGGTGTAGTCGGCGATGGTTTCATCCAGCAGCACCGCATTCGACGGCGCGTCTTTGCCGCGTACAATCGGCGAGGTCAGGGTGCCCATGCCGTAATCGCCGGAGTCCAGATAGGCTTTGAAATACCAGCCGACGTCCGGGTCGCCGTAGGGGACGATCATCCCGCCGAGGGAACCTTCATACATCACCTGGCGTTTTTTGCCGTTATCGTTGTAGGTCACCGTCGAGAGGATAGGCCCGACGCGCGAGTTAAGACGCAGGTGGAAATCCCAGTTCCGCCAGTGAATGGTATCCCCGGTAATGGTGTAGTTTTTGCCTTCCGGTTCAGTAATATCCAGCGGTTTCACTGCCGGGGCGTTGCGGTCCCGGCCATCATACGGCCGCGGTTCCATCGGCACCGGGATCACCGGGCCTTCCTCGATTTTGATGATTTTCTTCGCTTCCAGGTCGACCACCGCCACCAGGTTTTCAATCGGGTGCGCCCAGTAGTTGCCGTCGCCGGTATCGAGATAGCTGACCACCTTCAGCAGGCGCGCATCCTGCTGCAGGCCATCTTTGCCATCGAAGTAGCCAACGGTGAGCGGGGTGGTGACCACTTTTCCAGGATCGGTAATCCCGTGCTTTTTCAGCACCGCCGCGAATTCACTGCTGGCGTTGATGATGTTCTGCACGCTGGCGAAATCATCGAGCAGCACCATGCCGTGGGCACCTTTGATCGGCGTCCATGAGAGGATTTTTTTGTGTTGCAGATCGACCACGGCCTCCATCACCTGTTTGCCATCCAGCATCACCACATCGGCAGTGCGCGGCGCATCCACCGGCGTGCCCTGCAGGGCGAAGGCCCATACCGCCGCTTTATCCGGCTCATGCAGGGAAATTTCACTAAACCGGGTATTAGGCTGGAATTCCGGCGCGGCTTTGACAATGGTCACCGCGTCGCTGATTTCCGCTGCCGAGAGCGAGTTTAATGGGTGAGGGCGCTTTTCCACCTGGAAGGTCTGGTCGAGACCGGACTGGAACACGTCGTTGATAAAGGTATCGGAGACCCAGGCTTTACCGTCCTTCATCACCACCGGCACCGGCAGATCAAGGGTTTTGCCGTTGACGATCGCGGTTTTAGCGCCGGGCTTCACTTTGACGTAAGCGCCGTCTTTTATCAGGGTAAACATTTGCGCATAGTCGTCCCACTGCACGTCAGCGCCAAACGCCTCCAGCGTTTTATCCAGTGGCACCATGTGCGCTTCGCTGCCGTGAGCGAAGACCGGGGATTGCCAGGCGCAAACCACCGCCACGGCCAGCGCCAGCGCGGTTTTACGAGGGGAAAATTTCAAGCCGTTTGCCATGATGACCTCATCTTATAGTTGTGTTGTCTTTTGCCGCTGCGAATGTCGGCTTTGTCACCCTTAAGCTACCAGCCCGCGGCGCCGGGGCGTTTGTTTGCTCTTGCCAGGTTATTTGTCAGGTTTGCCAGACGGACGTAAAAAATGCCTCCGCAGAGGCATGGAGCACGTGCGCCGATTTTGTGCCGGGTGGCGGCTGTGCCTTACCCGGCCTACCTGTCCGGGTCTGACTGCCAGTAGGCCCGCGCAAGCGCAGCGCCGCCGGGCAAGGACAGCGGGCACGGAGCCGGTTTTGTGCCGGGTGGCGGCTGCGCCTTACCCGGCCTACCTGTCCGGGTCTGACTGCCAGTAGGCCCGCGCAAGCGCAGCGCCGCCGGGCAAGGACAGCGGGCACGGAGCCG
>NZ_JCAXWU010000021.1:0-70206 GCF_059759695.1 Klebsiella sp. M041 | reverse complement strand
AGCGCGGTGGTCCCACCTGACCCCATGCCGAACTCAGAAGTGAAACGCCGTAGCGCCGATGGTAGTGTGGGGTCTCCCCATGTGAGAGTAGGGAACTGCCAGGCATCAAATTGCAGTAAGCCGGGGTGACAACCGGTGGTAATAAAGCGAAAAAATTCGGTGGAGCGGTAGTTCAGTCGGTTAGAATACCTGCCTGTCACGCAGGGGGTCGCGGGTTCGAGTCCCGTCCGTTCCGCCACTTAATAAGAGCCCTGAGCATCTGCTCAGGGCTTTTTTGTTTTATCTGTTTCCGATTATTGCTAAATCAGCAAAAATCCTCTGCATTAATCGCTCTTTTTCCCCTCCACACCATCAGCCATAATTTCATTCGTTAACCGAAATGAACAAATAACGAGGAAAAACATGGCAATCCCTGCATTTGGTCTTGGCACCTTCCGTCTGAAAGATGATGTTGTTATCGCATCCGTAAAAACCGCGCTGGAGCTGGGCTATCGTACTATCGACACCGCGCAAATCTACGACAACGAAGCCGCGGTGGGTCAGGCTCTCGCTGAAAGCGGCGTGCCGCGTGATGAGCTGTTCATCACAACCAAAATCTGGATCGAAAACCTGAGCAAAGGCAAGCTGATCGCCAGCCTGCAAGAGAGCCTGCAGAAGCTACGCACTGACTATGTTGATCTGACGCTGATCCACTGGCCGTCACCGAATGATGCGGTGGCTGTTGAAGAGTTTATGGCTGCTCTGATGGAAGCGAAGGCGCTTGGCCTGACCCGTCAGATCGGTATCTCCAACTTCACTATTCCACTGATGGAGCGCGCGATTGCCGCCATTGGCGCTGAAAACATTGCTACCAATCAGATTGAGCTTTCGCCGTATCTGCAAAACCGTAAAGTCGTCGATTGGGCGCATGAGCACGGTATCCATATCACCTCCTACATGACCCTGGCCTACGGTAAGGCGCTGAAAGATGAGGTGATTGCCCGTATCGCGGCGAAACATAATGCGACTCCGGCGCAGGTTATCCTGGCATGGGCGATGGGCGAGGGGTACGCGGTGATCCCGTCCTCGACGAAGCGTGAGAACCTGGCCAGCAACCTGAAAGCGCTGGATCTGAAGCTGGATGATGAAGATCGCCAGGCGATCGCCGCGCTGGATTGCAACGATCGGCTGGTGAGCCCGGAAGGTCTGGCGCCGCAGTGGGATTAATCTCCTGCTTCCGGTATGCCCATCAGAGGGTACTACGACAGCTCCTTCGGGAGCTGTTTTACGTGTTCGCTCAGAAAATCAATAAACGCCCTGATACGTGTGCTGACGGCTCTATCGCTGTAGTACACCGCGCTGAAGGGCATCTCCACCGGCAAACGTTTGTCGGCCAGTAGTTCAACAAACTCCCCACTGGCTATCTCTTTATCCACCATATAATCCGACAGGCAGGCAATACCGTTCCCGGTCAGACACAGTTGCTTGAGCGTTTCCCCACTGTTCGATGATACCGCCGCCTCAATCTCTAACAACTGACCATCGCAACAGGATACCGGCCAGGTGTTCAGAGAGACGGGTTCAGTAAAGCCCAGACATTGATGTTGTTTCAGATCTGACGGATGCTGCGGCACGCCGTAGCGCGAAACATACTCTGGCGAGGCGACGATCTTCCGATAGCTGGTGAACAGCGGTCGGGCGCGCAGGCTGGAATCGGTTAAGGTTCCGGCCCGAATAGCCACATCCACTTTTCGTTCAATCAGATTAATAAATGTTTCTGACGACACGAGCGACAGCGTCATTTCCGGGTAACGCTCGCGAAATGGCTTCACCAGCGGCATGAGAAAATGCAGCATCACCGGCGTCGCGGCATCCACTCGCAGCAGGCCCCGCGGCGTCGTGCGCGTTTCCAGCAGGTCGTTTTCTGCCGCCGCCATCTCCTGCAATACCACCTGCATCCGGCGAAAATAGCGCTCGCCTTCCTCTGTCAGACTGAGCTGACGGGTGGTCCGATTGAGCAGGCTAACACCAAGCTTGGACTCGAGCTTTTTGACTGCCCGGCTGACGGCAGAGTTGGCCTGACCCAGCTGTTCGGCCGCCCGGCTGAAACTCCCGCTTTCCACTACCGCCACAAAGATGGCGATCTCATCGGATGTGGCTCTCATTATTGCACCTGTAGCAAAATTATATTGATACTTTGATAGTTTTTGTTATTTATACAACCCTTCATACTACGTGTCATCTTAATCCTGATGCTACGGAGTAAATTATGCCACTGGCGCTATTTGCCTTAACCATCGGTGCCTTCGCAATTGGCACCACTGAATTCGTGATTGTCGGCCTGGTCCCGACGATTGCCCAACAACTCTCTATTTCGCTGCCGTCGGCAGGCCTGCTGGTTTCTATCTACGCGCTGGGCGTGGCGATCGGCGCCCCGGTGCTGACGGCGTTAACGGGGCGTATGCCGCGTAAACAGCTGCTGCTGGCGTTGATGGTCCTATTTACGGCGGGTAATGTGCTGGCCTGGCAGGCCCCGGGCTATGAAACGCTGATCCTGGCGCGCCTGCTGACCGGTCTGGCACACGGCGTGTTCTTCTCTATTGGCTCGACAATCGCCACCAGCCTGGTGGCAAAAGAGAAAGCAGCCTCGGCTATCGCCATTATGTTCGGCGGCCTGACGGTCGCGCTGGTAACCGGGGTGCCATTCGGGACTTTCATCGGTCAGCATTTTGGCTGGCGGGAAACGTTCCTCGCGGTATCGATTCTGGGGGTGATTGCGCTTATCAGCAGTCTGATTCTGGTGCCGAATAATATCCCGGGCCGCGCCAGCGCTAGCCTGCGCGATCAGCTGAAAGTCTTAACCCATCCGCGCCTGCTGATGATCTATGCCATTACCGCGCTGGGCTATGGCGGCGTGTTTACCGCCTTTACCTTCCTTGCGCCGATGATGCAGGAGCTGGCCGGCTTCAGCCCGTCAGCCGTGAGCTGGATCCTGCTGGGCTATGGCGTCTCGGTGGCTATTGGCAACGTATGGGGCGGCAAACTGGCCGATAGGCATGGCGCCGTCTCCGCGCTGAAGTTTATCTTCGCCGCGCTGGTTGTGCTGCTGCTGGTGTTCCAGCTGACCGCCAGCATTCACTATGCCGCGCTGGCAACGGTGCTGGTGATGGGCGTTTTCGCCTTCGGCAACGTGCCGGGCCTGCAGGTGTACGTGGTGCAAAAAGCAGAGCAGTACACTCCCGGGGCTGTCGACATCGCATCCGGCCTGAATATTGCCGCCTTCAACGTCGGCATCGCGCTGGGGTCGATCGTCGGTGGACAGACGGTCGAGCGGTACGGTCTGGCGCAGACGCCGTGGATTGGCGCGGTGATTGTGCTGGTCGCTTTGCTGTTGGTGGTCCTGAGCGGACGTTTAGATAAATTGCCACGCCGTTCGGCAGCGCTTTCTCCCGAAGGCTAAGGGTTTCTCGCAATTTGCATTGAAAGTGTATGGGAAAATCCCTATAACAGAATAACCAGTCGTCGTCGGGCTGGTTTCTGTTATCGAGGATTAATGCCCAAATTGCGAAAGAACACCTACGCCATGCGCTATGTCGCCGGACAACCTGCGGAGAGAATATTGCCTCCGGGGGCGTTTGCGGGCGTGAGTCCGGTTTATCCCGCCGGCACGCCGTTAAGCAGCGATGAGAAAATCCGCGTGCTGGTGTGGAATATCTTCAAACAGCAGCGCGCAGAGTGGCAGTCGGTCCTTAAGAATTTTGGCAAAGACGCGCACTTAGTCCTGTTGCAGGAGGCGCAGACGACGCCGGAGCTGGTCAGGTTCGCGACCACCAACTATCTGGCCGCCGATCAGGTGCCTGCGCTGGTGCTGCCGCAGCATCCTTCCGGCGTGATGACGCTGGCTTCCGCCCATCCTATCTATTGCTGCCCATTGCGCGAACGTGAACCTATTTTGCGTCTGCCTAAATCAGCATTAGTGACTGTTTATCCGCTGCCCGATGCGCGGCTGTTAATGGTGGTCAATATCCATGCCGTTAACTTCAGCCTTGGCGTCGACGTCTACAGCAAACAGCTGCTGCCGATTGGCGATCAGATCGCCCATCACAGCGGGCCGGTGATCATGGCTGGCGACTTCAATGCCTGGAGCCGCCCGCGGATGAACGCCCTGTACCGCTTTGCACGCGAGATGTCGCTGCGTGAAGTTCGTTTCCCGGACGATCAGCGCCGCCGCGCGTTTGGTCGCCCGCTCGATTTTGTGTTCTACCGTGGGTTAAGCGTGCACGATGCTTCCGTGCTGGTAACCCGCGCCTCCGACCACAACCCGCTACTAGTCGAATTCAGTCCCGGCAAGCCTGATTAATTTAAGGTTGGTCAGGCCTGCCATGGGGCAGGCCTGCGCATGCATGGTGCTGCCTTTTATTACTCAAAAAACCGTAAGGACAAGACAACATGACAACACGCTCTCACCATGACAACGTCGAAAAGCAGTTCGGCTCCCAGGCCAGCGCCTATCTGACCAGCGCCGTGCACGCCTCTGGTCGCGATCTGCAGCGGCTGGCGGAACGACTGGCTGATTTTCCTCAGGCGAAAGTGCTGGATATGGGCTGCGGGGCAGGGCACGCCAGCTTTACCGCGGCGGGACAGGTTGCCGAGGTGACCGCCTATGATTTATCGAGCCAGATGCTGGAGGTCGTTGCCGCTGCGGCAAAGGAGAAAGGTTTTAGCAATATCGTGACCCAGCAGGGGTATGCCGAAACGCTGCCGTTCGCTGATGCCAGCTTTGATATCGTTATCAGCCGCTATTCTGCTCATCACTGGCATGACGTTGGCCAGGCGCTGCGCGAGGTGAAACGTGTCCTCAAGCCGGGTGGGGTGATGATCGTGATGGACGTGATGTCGCCGGGCCATGTGGTGCGTGATGTCTGGCTGCAGACGGTGGAAGCCTTGCGCGATACCTCGCACGTGCGTAATTATTCCAGCGGCGAGTGGCTGACGCTGGCGACGGAGGCGGGGCTGGTGATTAATCAGCTGTTGACCGATCGCCTGCCGCTGGAGTTCAGTTCGTGGGTGGCGCGGATGCGTACCCCTGAGCCGCTGGTGGAGGCGATTCGTTTATACCAGCAGAGCGCCTCGGCGGAGGTGAAAGCCTACTTTGAGTTACAGCAGGATGGTTCCTTTACCAGCGATACCATCATGTTTGAAGCGCATAAAGCGGTTTAATACGGACAACAAAAAAGGCACCGGGGGAAGTCGGTGCCTTTTTATCGAACCCTGACGTATCAGGACTCTGGTCGATCGCTGTTTTTCACAAACAGCGTTAGCTGATCGCCAGGCCGCAGATTGTCGGTATCGCTGTTCCAGCGCATGACGTCGCGAATATTAACGCCATGACGTTTGGCGATGCTCGACAGCGAATCACCTTTGCGAACGCGATAGGTGATGCTATCGCTGTTATTCGCCAGACGCTGCGCGCTGCTGCCGGCGCCGATAACCAGGTTCTGTCCAACCTTCAATCCAGAGCCGCGCAGGTTATTCCACTGCTGCAGATCGCGGGTCGTGACGCCGAGACGGGAAGCAATCCCGGAAATGGTATCGCCGGAACGCACCTTATAGCTTCGGCTGGTCAGCGGCGTATTATCCGCGAGCTGCGTCGGCTGTACGGCGGCAATGTCGCCAGAGGCCAGCGATTCACGCAGCTGGGCTGCGTGTTTCTGCGGCACCATGACGTACTTTGGCCCGCTAGCGCCCAGCGTTGACCCCTTTACGCCGGCGTTGAAGGTCTTCAGCTTGCTGACCGGCATACCGGCCATATCCGCGAGCTGAGAAATATCAACCGGACTGTCGAGGCGAACGCGCGCCAGCGCACGGCTTTCATCAGCCGTAGGCAACTTCACGCCGTAACGTTTGCTGTTTTTGAGGATGTCGCTCAATGCCAGCATTTTCGGTACGTAGACTTTCGTTTCATGCGGCAGAGACAGCGACCAGAAATCGGTGGGTTTGCCACGCGAACGGTTCGCTTTCACTGCCTTCATGACCCGACCTTCGCCGCTGTTATATGCCGCAACCGTTAACAACCAGTCGCCGTCGAACATTTTGTTCAGACGTTGCATCATGTCCAGCGCCGCGGTAGTCGATGCGACAACGTCACGACGCGCATCGTAACTGCGGGTCTGTTTTAAACCATAATTGCGCCCTGTGCTCGGAATGATCTGCCAGATGCCTGCGGCATTGGCGCCAGACGTCGCGTGTGGGTCAAAAGCGCTCTCCACTATGGGTAGTAATACCAGTTCCATTGGCATGTTACGTTTCTTAACCTGCCCGGCTATCCAGTACATATACGGCTCTGCCCGTAAAGTTACATCGTGGAGATAGCTCTTATTTCTTAAGTACTTCTGTTTTTGCTCGCGAATCCGGGGGTTATCCGGTATTCCCATCTTTAGCTCGTCGCCTATGGAAGTCCACAGATCCTGGTCTTGCGCGTAGAAGGTTCCATCATCTAACCAGCGCGCTTGACTTGTGAACTTGCCTGCTTCCCCTTGACCAGCCGCAGAAAGGCTCTGTGCTCGCTGTTCGACGGTGCCATCGTGCTTAGACGCCTGGCACCCCACCAGCAGGACAGAGGCGAATAATATCGCTCGTGCCTTCATGTGTGTGTCAATAGTTGCTTAAAAGACGACCAAGGATAACGGCGAAGTTAGCCGATGACAAGAATTAAATATCAGAATTCGTCTTTCTTTGACCTTAACCACGCAAATCGCGCCACAGAGTGTTGCAATTTTGTTTCTTTGTTAATTTTGTCAATTAAATCAATATCATTTACCCGTAAAAATAAATTTATACGCCGCTCGTTTTTCAGAATTACGGGTAGTGTCTTTTGTTTTTTTGCACGTAACTCATTAACTTTATGATAGTAATCGTTTATGTCCCTATCATCAGGCAGGATACTCAACGCAAACTTCATATTCGCTAACGTATATTCATGTGCGCAACATATAAGGGTTTCTTCAGGAAGGGCGTTAATCTTCATAAATGATTGATACATCTGCTCTGCAGTGCCTTCGAACAGCCTTCCGCAGCCGCCGGAGAACATCGTGTCGCCGCAAAACAGATAAGGTTCGCTGTAGTAACAGATATGTCCTAATGTGTGACCTGGCGTGGAGAAAATGGAAAAATCGACCCCGAGAATTGACAGCCGATCGCCATCGTTTACTACCTGAGTAATCCCCTTATCCTGGGTTTCTGCCGGCCCGTAAACCACCAGAGAGGGGAATTTTTCACGTAATTGTTTTACGCCGCCGACGTGATCCTGATGGTGATGGGTCACTAAAATGGCCTCGGGCTGCCACTGGTTTTCTTCGATTGCCGCCAGAACCGGCGCGGCCTCGCCCGGGTCAACGATGATGCAGCGGCCGTGATTCTCAGTGAGAACCCAGATGTAGTTGTCCTGAAACGCGGGAATACTGATAAGATTCATAAATTACCTCTAAAGCGTAGCGGAAGGTGGCAATGAAGCCGGCAAGGATACCTCATACAGTGACAGCGCCTGAGCATTGGTCCAGTATGCCGTGGGGCGAATACTATCGCGAAACGCTGGAGCAGCAGATGAAGCCGTGGCTGGCTAAATTATATGGCTTTCATCTGCTTAAGATTGGCAATCTGAGCGCGGAAATCAATACCGAAGCTTGTGCCATCTCGCACCAGGTGAATGTCTCGCTGGCGGGAAACCCAATGCAGGTCCGGGCCGACCCGCTGCATTTACCCTTTGCCGAAAAGTCCGTCGACGCCTGCCTGCTGGCGCATACCCTGCCGTGGTGTAGCGATCCGCATCGCCTGCTGCGGGAGGCCGATCGCGTCCTGATCGATGATGGCTGGATGATCCTGACCGGGTTTAATCCGGTGAGCCTGATGGGGTTGCGTAAGCTGGTGCCGGTGCTGCGCAAAGGCACGCCGTACAACAGCCGTATGTTTACGTTGATGCGCCAGCTGGACTGGCTGTCGCTGCTCAACTTTGAAGTGCTGCATTATGGGCGTTATCAGGTTTTACCCTGGTCGCGGCATGGCGGCAAACTGCTGAGCACCCATCTGCCAGCGCTGGGCTGTTTGCAATTAATTGTCGCCCGCAAACGGACTATTCCGCTCACCCTTAATCCGATGAAGTCAGGGAAAGCGAAAACCCAGCTACGGCCGGCAGTCGGCGCCACCCGGCAGTGGCGCAAGGGGCAGAATTAGCTCTCCGGCTGGTAGCCGATGTCGTCCTGAGTGGGATGGGAGGCCGCAGCGCGGGCCAGCTCGTCGCAGCGTTCGTTTTCTGGATGGCCGGCGTGGCCCTTCACCCACTCCCATTTGATCTTATGCTGGCCAAGCGCGGCGTCCAGCCTCTGCCAGAGGTCGACATTCTTTACCGGTTTTTTCTCTGCCGTTTTCCAGCCGCGCTTTTTCCAGTTGTGGATCCACTGGGTGATCCCCTGGCGGACATACTGGCTGTCGGTGCTGAGCACCACCTCGCAATGCTCTTTTAACGCTTCGAGGGCGACGATCGCCGCCATCAGTTCCATGCGGTTATTGGTGGTCAGACGGTAGCCGGCGCTAAAGGTTTTTTCGTGCTGGCGGTAGCGCATGATGGCGCCGTAACCGCCGGGTCCTGGATTTCCCAGGCAAGAGCCGTCGGTGAAAATTTCTACCTGTTTGAGCATCTCTGGTAGACTTCCTGTAATTGAAATCGATTTGTAAACGATAAGTCTGACATAAATGACCGCGATGAGCACTGCAATTACGCGCCAGATTGTTCTCGATACCGAAACCACCGGTATGAACCAGATCGGGGCGCACTACGAAGGACACAAGATCATTGAGATCGGCGCCGTGGAGGTGATCAACCGCCGCCTGACCGGTAACAATTTCCACGTCTATCTCAAACCCGATCGGCTGGTGGATCCGGAGGCGTTCGGCGTGCACGGGATCGCCGACGAATTCCTGCTGGATAAACCCACCTTTGCCGACGTTGCCGATGAGTTTATGGATTACATCCGCGGCGCGGAGCTGGTGATCCATAACGCCTCGTTCGATATCGGTTTTATGGATTATGAGTTCGGTAAGCTGAACCGCGGGATCGGGAAAACCGAGACCTTCTGTAAAATCACCGACAGTCTGGCGCTGGCGCGGAAAATGTTTCCCGGCAAGCGCAACAGTCTGGATGCGCTATGTTCGCGCTACGAAATAGACAACAGCAAGCGTACGCTGCACGGGGCACTGCTCGATGCCCAGATCCTTGCCGATGTCTATTTGATGATGACCGGCGGCCAGACGTCGATGGCGTTCTCTATGGAAGGCGAAAGCCAGCAGCAGGCAGGCGAGATGGGGATTCAGCGCGTCGTTCGCGCCGCCAGTCAGTTACGGGTGGTTTATGCTTCTGATGAGGAGCTGGTGAACCATGAATCCCGCCTCGATCTGGTGCAAAAGAAAGGCGGAAGCTGCCTGTGGCGTGCCTGATAACCACTAAAATGGATTAAAAGTAGGCGGTTGGGCGATTTTTGCAGCAAACGATTCAAAACGGTAGAAAAAGCGTTGACGGGGTAGAGGGGAATCCGTAATATTCGCCTCGTTCCCAACGGAACAACAACGCGGAGCGGTAGTTCAGTCGGTTAGAATACCTGCCTGTCACGCAGGGGGTCGCGGGTTCGAGTCCCGTCCGTTCCGCCACTTTTCAGAAAGCCTGAATCAGCAATGATTCAGGCTTTCGTCGTTTTCGTCGCCGAATTTCAGCGCGCCTCTTGTTCCTCCTGCATACACTGCATGAATACCCGCATCGCCGGACTGATTGCCTTCCCGGCGTGGTGGGCGCAGACTCCACAGTTCGATGGTGTTCTCCATGGTAATGCCGCGCTGGCGCAGGATGCTTTCAAAAATCTGCCGGAACACGCCCTGGGGTTCGTTGATGATAAAGCTCAGCGGGATAGGCTGCCGCGGGGCTGGCGTGCGGCGGCATGACTATGCAATAAGTTAAGGGAGCGTAACGCTCCCCTGCGGTTATTTATCCTGCGGCAGGGCGGGTTGCCCTTCATTTACCCAGGTCATAAAGATCCGGTAACCGATGGCCAGCAGGGTGGCGCCGAGGAACATACCGAGAATGCCGTTAGAGGCCATTCCGCCAAGGGCGCCCAGCAGCACCACCGGCATTGGCGCATCAACTCCGCGCCCCAGCAGCAGTGGTTTGAGGACGTTATCGGCCATACCGGCGACGATCAGCAGGACAGTATAGAAGATATCCATTCCGGTACTGTGGGTGCCGAAACTCCACATCAGCGCGATGGCCGGGGCCGTCACCAGGATCACCGGCACCTGTGCAATGCCGAGGATCAGGGCAAGTATAAAGAAGATCCCGACGGCGGGGATGCTGGCCATCAGCATGATCACCCCGACCAGCAGCGCCTGGATCAGTGCCACCCCGATGACGCCCTGGGCGACCGCGCGGATGGTGCTGGTGCACAGGCGGGTGAGGGTCACGCCTTTATTCTCATCGGTAATACGGATGGCAATACGCTGCGCGCTGATGGCGCCCGCCGCGCCCCAGGCCATCATAATACCCGAGACGATAAACGAAATAATAAAGCCAATCAGCCCGCCGCCCATGCTGGCTAATATGCTGAGGAACTGTTTGGCAATATCGCCAATTTGCGAACGGTAATTGCTGAGCAATCCTGGCAGATCCACGGACGCCCGCATCCACAGAGCGCTAAGCCGTTCGCCAACGATCGGTAAAGAGGCAATTCGTGAAGAGGGTGGGGGAATGGCAAAGCTCTGGCTGCCCATCCGGTCGATCATCGCGCTGGCGCTTTCCGCCAGCGAGGTGATCATCAGCACTGTGGGGATAATAATCAGTAAAATACCTAACAGCACCAGCACCACCGACGCCAGCCCCTGTTTACCGGCGAAAAGCCCGGCAAAATATTGATGTAAAGGATAGAGCGCCACGGCCAGAATCAACGCCCAGAGCATCATATTGACGAAGGGAGAAAAGACAGTAAAACAGAATGAGGCCAGCGCCAGAATAAGACTGAACCGAATAAACATATCGAGAAAGCGGGTGACCAGCCGTTTTTCTATTAACTGAAGATTATTATTATCCATTTACCATTACGCTCATAAAATATGTATACGCCAACGCTCAGCCGGGTTCAACAAAACAAGCTGGCAACAGAAAAGTCATGCGTTTACAACGCAGAAGTTAAATGAAAATGATCTCCGCCCGTTTGGTTGTGGGCCGTTTAATGAGTGTAGAACAGAAATGAAGGGCGCCTTGTAAATATTCTGCTGGGCGTGGCAAGAGGAAATTCCGCTTTCTTTTCCCGCAGAAGGGGGAAGAAAGCGGAGGGGGATTAATCCAGAGTAAAAGGATCGGCATCGCGCCAGGCGGGGAATTTTTCACGATATTCCTGGAGGGCGCTCAGCGACAGTTCGGCGTCAAGACGAGTGGCCTGATGCGGATCGGCGGTGGCGACAATCTCCCCCTGGGGACTGATAATCCGGCTATCACCGCGGTAATGATGACCGTTGCCGTCGGTGCCGACCCGGTTACAGCCGGCGACGTAGGCCTGGTTCTCAATCGCGCGGGCGACCAGCAGCGACTGCCAGTGCAGCGAGCGCGGCGCCGGCCAGTTCGCCACATACAGCGCCAAATCATAGTCGTTAAGGTTACGCGACCATACCGGAAAGCGCAGGTCGTAACAGACCAGCGGCAGGATCCGCCATCCGCGCCATTCAAAGACCACGCGCTTGTCTCCGGCCTCATAGTGATGGTGTTCATCCGCCATACGAAACAGGTGACGTTTATCATAATGATGGACCGTGCCGTCAGGCTCGACCAGCAGGAAGCGGTTAACGGCCCCGCGCTCAGTTTGCAGCGCCGCGCTGCCGGCGATCAGCGCCTGGGTTTGCGCCGCCCGGGCATGCATCCACGCTACCACCTCGGCCTCGGGTAAAGATTGTTTTGCCGCTTCCATCGCAAAGCCGGTGGTAAACATCTCAGGTAAAACAATGATATCGCGCCCGACAATCCCTTCCAGTTGGCGATCAAAATGGCGCAGGTTAGCAGGGCCGTCCATCCAGACCAGCGGTTGTTGCAACAGCGTAATTTTCAGGCCAGGCACAATGGTCAACTCCATTCTCATGAGGGGGTTAGGTTAACTGTAACACCTTATCAGCCTCGCGGCGGTCCGCGGAATATTTTGTTAAAAAAATGCTACTAACAGGAACGGCGGGGGAAGGAGAGACGAAAAAAAGGCGGGGAAAATTCCCCGCCCGGCGTGTGATGTGGTTGTTGTTTTATTATGCGGCTTCAACGTTGCGAACTTTTTCCGGCAGCTTTACCGGCTGGGTTGCCAGCTCCTCTGGCGCAAAGTCGTCAACGTTAATGCTGCGCAAGCGACTGTGCTCTGCTCGGGTCAAAATGGCGGCTTCATCCTGACTGATTAAGCCTTTCGCCAGGGCATGGGCGGCCAGTTCGTCGAGACGGGTGAACGGCAGATTTTTACCCAACTCTTTGCAGATACGCTGGTGGATAGGATCGGCCGCCATCACTTCCAGCAGCGCCTCTTCCAGCAGGCCGACCGGGTTATGCTCGCTCGGCGTCAGGAACTGACCGCGACCGATGCGGGAGCGGGTGGCGCTGGGCACCTGCAGAATTTTAGCGACTTTATGGTCCAGCTTATCCGACGGCGCATGGTGATGACGACCGGTCGGGAAGATGACCAGGCGCATTGCGCCAGCCACCAGACGATTGGGGAAGTTTTTCAGCAGATCGTCGATGGCCTGCTCGGCCTGATGCAGCGCATCCTGCACCCCCCAGTGAACCAGCGGCAGATCGGCTTCATTGCGTCCTTCATCGTCATAGCGTTTCAGCACCGCCGAGGCCAGGTACAGCTGGCTTAACACATCCCCCAGACGCGCGGAGATACGTTCGCGACGCTTGAGACTGCCCCCCAGCACCGCCATCGAGACGTCTGACAGCAGCGCCAGGTTAGCGCTCAGACGGTTCATTTGCTGATAGTAGCGGCGGGTGACGTCGCGGGTCGGCGCGCTGCTGGTGCGTCCGCCGGTCAGGCCCAACCAGAAACTCCGTACTTTGTTACTGCCGACATGGCCGATATGTTTGAACAGCAGCTTGTCATAGGCGTTCAGGTCGTTGTTCTGTGCGGCAGCCATCTCCTCCAGCACGTACGGATGGCAGCGAATCGCACCCTGACCGAAGATCATCATGCTACGGGTCAGAATATTCGCACCTTCCACGGTGATGGCGATAGGCGCGCCCTGATATGCCCGGGCGAGGAAGTTGCCTTCGCCCAGCATAATGCCTTTCCCGCCGGTAATATCCATTGCGTCGATAATGGCGCGCTGGCCGCGGTGGGTGCAGTGATATTTCACGATCGCGGAGAGCACCGCCGGTTTCTCGCCGAGCATAATGCCGTAGGTAATCAGCGAGGCCGCAGCATCCATCACATAAGCATTACCGGCAATGCGCGCCAGCGCCTCTTCAATGCCTTCCATTTTACCGATCGAGATTTTGAACTGGCGGCGAATATGGGCGTAAGCCCCGGTCGCCATAGCCACCGATTTCAGGCCGCCGGTGGAGTTGGACGGCAGCGTAATACCGCGGCCCACCGACAGACATTCAACCAGCATGCGCCAGCCCTGACCGGCCATCCCCGGCCCGCCGATGATGTAATCGATCGGCACGAAGATATCTTTGCCGCGGGTTGGGCCGTTCTGGAACGGGACGTTAAGCGGGAAGTGGCGACGGCCAATTTCCACGCCCGGGGTGGAGGTCGGGATCAGCGCGCAGGTGATGCCCAGCTCTTCTTCCCCGCCCAGCAGACGATCCGGGTCAGAAAGTTTAAAGGCTAGTCCCAGCACGGTGGCGATAGGCGCCAGCGTAATGTAGCGTTTGTTCCATGTCAGGCGCATACCCAGCACCTGCTGGCCCTGCCAGTCGCCCATGCAGACCACGCCGGTATCCGGGATGGCGCCGGCGTCGGAGCCCGCTTCCGGGCTGGTGAGTGCGAAGCAGGGGATCTCCAGCCCGCGCGCCAGACGCGGCAGGTAATGGTTTTTCTGCTCTTCAGTACCGTAATGCTGCAGCAGCTCGCCCGGGCCCAGTGAGTTCGGGACGCCGACGGTGATCGCCAGAATGCCGGAGACGCCAGAGAGCTTCTGCAGCACCCGCGACTGGGCATAAGCGGAGAATTCAAGCCCGCCATACTCTTTCTTGATGATCATCGCGAAGAAGCGGTGTTCTTTCAGATACGCCCACAGCTCCGGCGGCAGATCGGCCATTTCGTGGGTGATGGCGAAGTCGTTAGCCATCCGGCAGGCTTCTTCCACCGGGCCGTCGAGGAAGGCTTGCTCTTCGGCGGTCAGACGCGGCTGCGGATAGTTATGCAGCTTATGCCAGTCAGGATTACCGCGAAACAGATCCCCCTCCCACCAGGTGGTCCCGGCGTCGATGGCTTCCTTTTCGGTACGCGACATCGGCGGCATGACTTTGCGGAAGGCGCGAAACGCCGGTGCGGAAATCATGGATTTACGCATAGGCGCAAAGTTAAACGGCAACAGAATGATCGCCAGCGGCAGCAGCAGCCAGATATTCCACAGACCGGCCGCGCCGAGCGCTGCGGTCCAGGCGAGCAAGATCACGCTGCTGAGCAGCAGGCTGACCCGGTGATAGAAGAGCGCACCGAGTAAAACAACGGTTGCAACAATACTCAAAATCATCATAGAGAAATGCTCCCTGTGCTTGTAGGAGGTCTGACCACTTGTGATGTATTGGTTGTAGTGCATGCCTTTTTATTTAGCAATGTGTTTACAAAATAATTACAACCTTGCTCACATTGTTGTATGCAAAAGCGGCACATAAAATCAAAAGGGCGGGGGATAACGCAGCCTGCTGCTTCTCGCTTCGGCGGCTATCCGGTACACTGCCAGGGTTATTCCACTCATACTGAAGGATTATCCTCATGTACCAGGATCTTATTCGTAACGAACTGAACGAAGCCGCGGAAACGCTGGCTAACTTTCTGCAGGACGAAGCCAATATCCATGCTATCCAGCGTGCCGCTGTCCTGCTGGCGGATAGCTTTAAGGCGGGTGGTAAAGTGCTGTCCTGCGGCAACGGCGGTTCCCATTGCGATGCGATGCATTTTGCGGAAGAACTGACCGGACGTTATCGCGAAAACCGCCCGGGATATCCGGCCATTGCGATCTCCGACGTCAGCCATCTCTCCTGCGTGAGCAATGATTTTGGCTATGAGTATGTCTTCTCCCGCTACGTTGAATCCGTTGGCCGCGCGGGCGATGTGCTGCTCGGCATCTCCACCTCCGGCAACTCCGGCAACGTAATCAAGGCCATTGAGGCCGCGCGGGCGCAGGGGATGAAAGTGATCACCCTGACCGGTAAGGACGGCGGTAAAATGGCCGGTAGCGCCGATGTGGAAATTCGCGTGCCGCACTTTGGCTACGCCGACCGCATTCAGGAGATCCACATCAAAGTGATCCATATCCTGATTATGCTGATCGAAAAAGAGATGGCGAAAGGCTAACAGGCAGGTGAGTGTGTACTGTTGACGGCGGCCTCGCTTCGGCGCCGTCGTGATTTGTGATGGTGAGGTGATCTATGTGCGAACTGCTCGGGATGAGCGCCAATGTGCCAACAGATATCTGTTTTAGCTTTACCGGGCTGGTACAGCGCGGAGGCGGGACGGGGCCGCATAAAGACGGCTGGGGCATCACCTTCTATGAAGGCAAAGGCTGTCGCACATTCAAAGATCCGCAGCCGAGCTTTCAGTCGCCGATCGCGAAACTGGTCCAGGATTACCCCATTAAGTCCTGTTCCGTCGTCGCGCATATCCGCCAGGCGAATCGCGGGATGGTGGCCCTGGAGAATACGCATCCGTTCACCCGCGAACTGTGGGGGCGTAACTGGACCTACGCGCACAACGGGCAGCTCAAAGGCTATAAGTCGCTGAAAACCGGCAATTTCCACCCGGTCGGTGAAACCGACAGTGAAAAGGCCTTCTGCTGGCTGCTGCACCGCTTAACCGAGCGCTACCCGCGTACGCCGGGCAATATGCTGGGAGTATTTAAGTATATCGCCGCCCTGGCGGGGGAACTGCGTGAGAAAGGGGTGTTCAACATGCTGCTGTCGGACGGACGCTATGTGATGGCGTTCTGCTCGACCAACCTGCACTGGATCACCCGGCGGGCGCCGTTCGGCGTGGCAAAACTGCTGGACCAGGATGTGGAGATCGACTTTCAACGCGAGACCACACCCAACGATGTGGTCACGGTTATCGCCACGCAGCCGCTGACGGCCAATGAGACCTGGCATAAGATCATGCCAGGCGAGTGGGCGTTATTTTGTCTCGGGGAGCGTATAGTTTGAGGCCAGCTGCGGCTGGACAACCTCGTGGCTGAGCGGCTTGCTCACCACATAGCGGCCGTCGGTCACTGATACGACCGGCGGTTTGTGGGTTTGCTGGAAATAATCATAGCCAGGCTTCAGCTGTTTCCAGAAATCCGCATAGTAGGAGTATTTGTGGCGTTCCATATTGGCGTTGGTCATGCGGAACGGATAGATACTCACCTGCACGCTTGGCTGACCGAAGACTAAGGCGCCGGTCACGAACTGGAAGATCTCATCGATCCCGCTGTCGGTCATAGCGTAGCAGCCGACAGAGACGCAGTCGCCGTGGATCATCAGGTATTTCCCTTCATAACCATGGGCGCGATCGTAGGCGTTCGGGAAGCCGATATTGATCGCTTTATAGAAGCGGCTGTCGGGTTTGAGCTGGCTGCGGGTGACGTTATAGAACCCTTCCGGGCTCTTGAAATCGCCCTGGCGCTGTTTCGGGCCCAGGCCACCGGAGTAGTTGCAGATTCGATAGCTGTCGAGGAGCTGGTAGGTCTCACCCATTTTGACGTAAAGGTCGAGCATGCGCTCTTCTTTAAAGATCTCAATGTAAACCGGTGAACCCATTAATTGCTGCTTATATTCTTTGCTAACCGGCGTCGTCGGGCTGTTGCTGCTGAGCAGCCCGGCAAATGACATGCACGGCAGCAGAAGCATCGCAATAAATAATGCGATTTTGCGCATACTGCTTGTTCCTTGATAAAACAAAATAGCCACATTGCCAGGACGGCAAGAGAGACCCGAAATCAGAGTTTTCTGGATTTAGAGCGCTCACATTAGCATCACGGCATTTTTTCGCAAGGGCGACGTGGCGGCGTTTACAATTCCGCCTCACTTTATACCCTGCCAGCGACGAAAACACAGTGAGAACTTTGCGCAATAGCTCGCATTTTAGAAGCACTTATTGCCTCTCGCGCTACAGCCGACGCTCACGAAATGTTACACTTGCGCCGGTTCATCACCAGAGTAAGAAAGGATGCTTCTCTTCCGTCCTGAGCGCATCTGGCGCCGTTTCGCCCTTTCTTCTCTGCCATCCTGTCAATAAGCTGGCCCCGGCCTGCGTCGGGGTTGAGGTTACGGATACCTGCTAACGATATGATTAAAATCACAAAAGGGCTGGATTTGCCCATAGCTGGCATGCCATTACAGCAGATTTCTCCCGCGCCAGCGGTGAAGCGCGTCGCGCTACTCGGCGAAGAGTACGTCGGCATGCGTCCCGCCATGGCGGTCAAAGAAGGCGATCGGGTCAAAAAAGGTCAGATCCTGTTCGAAGATAAAAAGAACCCCGGCGTCTGCTTTACCGCCCCGGCGAGCGGGGTCGTCAGCGCGATCCACCGCGGTGAACGGCGCGTGTTGCAGTCGGTGGTGATTGATATCGAGGGCAATGACGCGGTGGCGTTTACGCGTTACGCCGCGGACGCGCTGGCTGAACTGCCGCGCGACACCGTGCAGCAGCAGCTGCTGGCGTCGGGCCAGTGGACCGCGCTGCGCACACGGCCATTCAGTAAAACGCCGCTCCCGGGCAGCGTGCCGGCCGCCATCTTTGTCAACGCCATGGATACCAATCCGCTGGCGGCGGAGCCGCAGCCGATTATTCTGGCCGAACGGGCCGCTTTCGACGCTGGCCTTACCGTGCTTACGCGTTTGACCGACGGGAAAGTCCACGTCTGCCAGCCCAGCGGCGGCAAGCTCGGCGGTCATCCTGTCGGCCAGGTCAGTTTTAACCAGTTTAGCGGGCCGCACCCGGCGGGGCTGCCGGGAACGCATATTCATTTCCTCGAGCCGGTGAGCCTGAATAAGCAGGTCTGGCACCTCAATTATCAGGACGCGATCGCCATTGGTAAGCTTTTTCTCGACGGGGAGCTCTACTGCGAACGGGTGATCGCGCTCGGCGGCCCGCAGGTGATATCGCCGCGACTGGTCAAGACGACGCTGGGCGCCAGCCTGGACGATCTGCTGGCAGGCGAGTTGCAGGAGGGGGAGAACCGGGTCATTTCCGGCTCGGTGCTCAGCGGCACCCGCGCCCATGGCCCTCACGCCTTCCTCGGGCGCTTCCATCTGCAGGTGAGCGTGGTTAAAGAAGGGCGGGAAAAAGAGCTCTTCGGCTGGGTGATGCCGGGCAAAGAGAAGTTCTCGATAACCCGCACCACGCTGGGCCATTTCTTCAGGCGCAAGCGCTTTCATTTTTCTACCGATACCCACGGCGGCGAGCGGGCGATGGTGCCGATCGGCAACTACGAGCGGGTGATGCCGCTGGATATCCTGCCGACCATACTGCTGCGCGATCTGCTGGCCGGGGATACCGACAGCGCTCAGGCGCTGGGCTGTCTGGAGCTGGATGAAGAAGATCTGGCGCTGTGCACCTACGTCTGCCCCGGTAAGTATGAATATGGCCCTGCGCTGCGCAGCGTATTAACCCGGATTGAGCAGGAAGGATAAGAGATGGGCTTAAAGCATCTGATTGAAAAAATTGAGCCGCATTTCACGCACGGCGGCAAGCTGGAAAAATATTACCCGCTGTATGAAGCGGCGGCGACCATCTTCTACACACCAGGCCAGGTCACCCGCGGCGCAGCGCACGTGCGCGACGCCATCGACCTCAAGCGGTTGATGATCCTCGTGTGGTTTGCCGTCTTTCCGGCGATGTTCTGGGGGATGTATAACGTCGGGCTGCAGACCATACCGGCGCTGCATAAGCTTTACGGCGCCGAACAACTGCAGCAGGCGATCGCCAACAACTGGCACTATAGCGTCGCCCAGTGGTTAGGGGTGAGCTTCAGCGCCGACGCCGGCTGGCTGAGCATGATGACCCTGGGGGCGGTCTTTTTCCTGCCGATCTATATCACCGTCTTTATCGTCGGCGGCTTCTGGGAAGTGCTGTTCGCTATCGTGCGCAAGCATGAAATCAACGAAGGCTTCTTTGTCACCTCGATTCTGTTCGCGCTGATCGTCCCGCCCACGCTGCCGCTGTGGCAGGCGGCGCTGGGGATCTCCTTCGGGGTGGTGATCGCTAAAGAGATTTTCGGCGGTACCGGGCGCAACTTCCTCAACCCGGCGCTGGCAGGGCGCGCGTTCCTGTTCTTCGCCTATCCGGCGCAAATCTCCGGCGACCTGGTGTGGACGGCGGCGGACGGTTTTTCCGGCGCTACGCCGCTCTCCCAGTGGGCCAGCGGCGGCGGTGAAGCGCTGGTTAACGTCGCTACCGGCATCCCGGTGAGCTGGATGGACGCCTTCCTCGGCAATATTCCGGGCTCGATTGGCGAAGTCTCCACGCTAATGATCCTGATCGGCGGCGCGATCATCCTCTTTGGCCGCGTCGCGTCCTGGCGCATCGTCGCCGGGGTGATGATCGGCATGGTCGCCACCGCTACCCTGTTTAACGTTATCGGCTCCGACACCAACCCGATGTTCGCTATGCCATGGTACTGGCATCTGGTACTCGGCGGCTTCGCCTTCGGCATGATGTTTATGGCGACGGACCCGGTATCCGCCTCGTTTACCGATAAAGGAAAATGGAGTTACGGCGTGCTGATCGGCGTGATGTGCGTGCTGATCCGCGTGGTGAACCCGGCTTATCCGGAAGGGATGATGCTGGCGATCCTCTTCGCCAACCTCTTCGCACCGCTGTTCGATTACCTGGTGGTGCAGGCCAATATTAAGCGGAGGAAGTCGCGTGGCTGAGAAGAAAAGTAACGATAGCATCGGCAAAACGCTGCTGGTGGTGCTGGTGCTTTGTCTGGTCTGCTCCATCGTGGTAGCGGGCTCGGCCGTGGGGCTGAAATCCCGCCAGCAGGCGCAGCGGGCGCTGGATAAGCAGCGTAATATCCTGGCGGTGTCCGGCCTGATGCAGCCCGGCATGGATGCTGATGCGGTCGCCGACACCTTCGCGGCGCGCATTTCGCCGCGACTGGTGAATCTGGCGACCGGCGAGCTGCTGGAGAAAGACCCGGCAAAATTCAATCAGGCCCAGGCGCTGAAGGATCCGCAGCAGAGTATGGCGCTGGATGCCAGCCAGGATCCGGCGGGGATTAAACGCCGCAGCAATCTGGCGGAAATCTACCTGGTGCGCGACGCGCAGCAGAAGATTGAGCAGGTGGTGTTGCCCATTTATGGCAATGGCCTGTGGTCGATGATGTACGCCTTCGTGGCGCTGGACGTCGATGGCCGCACGGTGAAAGGCATTACCTACTATGACCAGGGGGAGACCCCGGGGCTGGGCGGCGAAGTGGAGAACCCGAACTGGCGCCAGCAGTTTGTCGGCAAGCAGGTGCTGGATGACAACGGCATGCCGGCGCTGAGAGTGGTCAAAGGCGGCGCGCGCGCTGGTGACCTGCATGCGGTTGATGGCTTATCGGGCGCCACGCTGACGTCAAATGGCGTACAGCACAGCTTTGATTTCTGGATGGGTGAACTGGGCTTTGGTCCGTTCCTGAAAAAGGTGCGTGAAGGAGGGCTGAACAATGGCTGAACAGAGCGAGATGAAAGAGGTGAAGCGCGTGCTGGTGGGGCCGCTCATCGCCAATAACCCCATCGCCCTGCAGGTACTGGGCGTCTGCTCCGCGTTGGCGGTCACCACTAAGCTGGAAACCGCCTTCGTGATGACCATTGCGGTGACCCTGGTGACGGCGTTCTCCAGCATGTTTATCTCGATGATCCGCCACCACATTCCCAACAGCGTGCGCATCATCGTGCAGATGGCGATCATCGCCTCGCTGGTTATCGTGGTGGATCAGCTACTGCGGGCTTTCGCCTATGAGACTTCCAAGCAGCTGTCGGTATTCGTCGGGCTTATCATCACCAACTGCATCGTGATGGGCCGCGCTGAAGCTTACGCCATGAAGTCGCCGCCGCTGGCCAGCTTTATGGACGGTATCGGCAACGGTCTCGGCTACGGCGCGATCCTGATTATCGTCGGCTTCCTGCGCGAGCTTATCGGCAGCGGCAAGCTGTTCGGTATCACGGTGCTGGAGACGGTGCAGAACGGCGGCTGGTATCAGCCGAACGGCCTGTTCCTGCTGGCGCCGAGCGCGTTCTTCATTATCGGTTTACTGATTTGGGCCCTGCGTAGCTGGAAGCCTGAACAGCAGGAAAAGGAGTAATCGATGATGGCTCATTACATTAGCCTGTTTGTCCGCGCGGTGTTTGTTGAGAACATGGCGCTGGCCTTTTTCCTCGGGATGTGTACCTTCCTCGCGGTGTCGAAAAAGGTCTCCACCGCCTTCGGCCTCGGCGTTGCGGTGACGGTGGTGCTGGGTCTTGCCGTACCGATCAACAACCTGGTGTATAACCTGGTGCTGCGCGATGGCGCGCTGGTGGAGGGGGTAGACCTCAGCTTCCTGAACTTCATCACCTTTATCGGGGTGATCGCCGCGCTGGTGCAGATCCTCGAGATGATCCTCGATAAGTACTTCCCGGCGCTATACAACGCGCTGGGGATCTTCCTGCCGCTGATTGCGGTTAACTGCGCGATTTTCGGCGGTGTGTCGTTCATGGTGCAGCGTGATTACAACTTCCCGGAATCCATCGTTTACGGCTTCGGCTCCGGCATCGGCTGGATGCTGGCGATCGTGGCGATGGCGGGGATCCGCGAAAAGATGAAGTACGCCAACGTGCCTGCCGGTTTGCGCGGGTTAGGGATCACCTTTATCACTACCGGGTTGATGGCGCTGGGCTTTATGTCCTTCTCCGGCGTGCAGCTATAAGGGCGAATAAGTATGGAAATTATTCTTGGCGTCGTGATGTTCACGCTGATTGTGCTGGTGCTGTCGGGGCTTATCCTGGCAGCGCGCTCAAAGCTGGTGAACGCGGGCGACGTGGTTATTGAGATCAATAACGAAGCGGATAAGCAGATCCGTACCCCGGCGGGGGATAAGCTGCTGAACACGCTGTCCAGCAACGGGATTTTTGTCTCCTCCGCCTGCGGCGGCGGCGGCTCCTGCGGCCAGTGTCGGGTGACTATCAAAGAGGGTGGCGGCGATATCCTGCCGACCGAGCTTTCGCATATTACCAAACGCGAAGCCAAAGCCGGCTGCCGTCTGGCCTGCCAGGTCGCGGTGAAGCAAAACATGAAGATTGAGCTACCGGAAGAAATCTTCGGCGTCAAAAAATGGGAATGCGAAGTTATCTCCAATGATAACAAAGCCACTTTCATTAAAGAGCTCAAGCTGCGGATCCCCGAGGGGGAGGTGGTGCCGTTCCGCGCCGGGGGCTATATTCAGATCGAATGCCCACCGCATAAAGTGGCCTATGCTGACTTCGATGTCCCGGATGAATACCGCTCGGACTGGGACAAGTTCAACCTGTTCCGCTACGTCTCTGAGGTGAAAGAGCCGACCCTGCGCGCCTACTCGATGGCTAACTATCCGGAAGAGAAGGGCATCATTATGCTCAACGTGCGCATTGCGACGCCGCCGCCGAAGGTGCCGGATGCCCCGCCGGGGATCATGTCGTCCTATATCTGGTCGCTGAAGCCGGGCGATAAGGTGACGATTTCGGGGCCGTTCGGCGAGTTCTTTGCCAAAGAGACCGACGCTGAGATGGTGTTTATCGGCGGCGGCGCCGGGATGGCGCCGATGCGTTCGCATATTTTCGACCAGCTCAAGCGCCTGCACAGCACACGAAAAATCAGCTTCTGGTACGGAGCGCGCTCGCTGCGCGAGATGTTCTACGATGATGAGTTTGAACAGCTGGCGCGGGATAACCCGAACTTTACCTTCCACGTTGCGCTCTCCGATCCGCTGCCGGAAGATAACTGGACGGGGCATACCGGCTTTATCCATAACGTTCTGTACGAGAACTATCTGCGCGATCATCCGGCGCCGGAAGACTGCGAGTTCTACATGTGCGGGCCGCCGGTAATGAATGCCGCGGTGATTAAGATGCTGAAGGATCTGGGCGTCGAGGACGAGAATATTCTGCTCGACGACTTTGGAGGCTGACGATGCTGACGGTGTTTGTCGCAACCTTTGTGATTTTTGCGCTGGTGATCCTCGGGATGTCGCTGGGCTACCTGGTGAAGCGCAAGAGCATTCAGGGCAGCTGCGGCGGGATCTCCTCGCTGGGACTGGAGAAAGTCTGCGACTGTCCTGAGCCCTGCGACGCGCGTAAGAAACGTCTCGCCCGCGAGGCGCAGCGCCAGCAGCGGCGCATTTTGTAATCTGTGAGGTTTCCGGGCAGATTGCGCTCCCGATATTTCTTTTGCGTGATGCCACTCATGGCGCAGGGAGCGCACCGGGGGCGGCCAGTCGCCGCCACCCCCGGGCTCCGGCCAGCACCGGCAGTTTCAACTGCCCCAGGCCCGGCGGTGAGTTAACAGCCAGTCCTGGAAGGGTAGGCCGGGTAAGGCGTAGCCGCCACCCGGCAACAACATGCCAGCAACGTGAGGCCGCTTTCGCGGCCTTTTTTAGCCATTGACTCCCTTACTGCCAGCTTTTCGCCTGCGCTGGGGAATCGACCATCACGCCGTCAGCGCCCAGCTCTTTCGCCGTGCGGTAATCTTCCGCACTGTTGATGCCGAAGAAGATAATGTGCGCTTTACCCTGCGAGCGGAAGCAATCCATCGCCTCTTTATCCCAGGTGAGCGTCGCCGGGGAGACCCCTTCCCCAAGGGTGAATTTCTCCACCACCTCTACCTTGCGCTTCAGCTCCAGCCCATACCACTGCTCGCCTTCGCGCTGGCTGGCAGGCTGGCACTGATGGCTGAGCGAAATGCTGGCAAGTCTGGTGCGGGTTTCGCTGCGGGTGACGAAGCGGGGAATAGCCGGCGGCAGCGCGGCGATATAGCGGTCTTCGGTGGAATAGACCCGCACGCGATCGAGGCTGTGCGTAGCTTTTAACACCGCAAGCAGGCGCTCGCCCATCACGGTCGGGTCGGCATCCGGAGATTTAATGTCGATGTAGAAGAACGTGTGCGGCCATTGCTGTAAAACGGCTTGCAGCGTGGGAATGGTGGCCTGCCTGCCGCGCCAGGGGTGGCTGTCATCACCCCATTTCCAGCCGGCATCGACTTTCGCCAGCTCGGCGGCGGTCAAACTGGAAACGTTGCCCTCGCTATTGGTCAATGCGGAAAGATCGCTTGACCGGTAGAGCACCGGCACGCCGTCGTGGCTTAACTGCACCGTGACCCAGATGGCCTCGGCGTTATTCTCCAGCGCCAGCTTAATGGCCGGCAGGGTATTCTCTGGCGCATCGCCGGTGCCGCCGCGATGGGCAATCAGCTGCGGGGCGGCCCAGGCGCCGGCGGAGGCCAGCAGGCAAAGTGCGGTAAGTATTTTCTTCATGATTATATCTTCCAGATTTATCGGTTAACTTTATGAAAATAAACATAATTTATTGCAGTTTTATGTTTTAACCGCTTTTCTGGGCGATGAAATAAAAAAAGCATAAAATTCGCAGCGAGTTTTGCTATGCTGTATGGGTATACAGTGTTGAGTCTGACGATGCGTAAAATTATCCATGTCGATATGGACTGTTTCTTTGCGGCGGTGGAGATGCGCGACAACCCGGCGTTGCGCGATATACCTCTCGCGATAGGCGGCAGTCGGGTACAGCGTGGCGTGATTAGTACCGCGAACTATCCTGCGCGTAAGTTTGGCGTGCGTAGCGCCATGCCGACGGCGACGGCGCTCAAGCTGTGCCCGCATCTCACGCTGCTTCCCGGCCGCTTTGATGCCTACAAAGAAGCCTCGAACCATATCCGCGAAATTTTCTCCCGCTATACCTCGCGCATTGAGCCGCTGTCGCTGGATGAAGCCTATCTTGATGTCAGCGACAGCGTGCATTGTCACGGGTCGGCCACCCTGATCGCCCAGGAGATCCGCGAAACCATCGAACGGGAGCTGCGCCTCACCGCCTCGGCGGGGGTAGCGCCGGTAAAGTTTCTTGCCAAAATCGCCTCCGACATGAATAAACCCAATGGCCAGTTCGTTATCGCTCCCCATCAGGTGGCTGAGTTTGTACGGGCGCTGCCGCTGGCGAAAATACCCGGCGTCGGGAAGGTATCGGCGGCGAAGCTGGAAAATATGGGCCTGCGTACCTGTGGCGATGTACAGAACAGCGATCTGGCCATGCTGCTTAAGCGCTTCGGTAAATTCGGCCGTATTTTGTGGGAGCGCAGCCACGGGATTGATGAGCGGGAAATCCATAACGACCGGCAGCGCAAGTCGGTGGGGGTGGAGCGGACGTTAGCGGAAGATATCCATGAATGGTCAGAGTGCGAAGCGATTATCGAAAATCTCTATCCCGAACTGGAGCGCCGGCTGGCGAAGGTCAAACCGGACCTGCTGATCGCCCGTCAGGGTATTAAACTGAAATTCAATGACTTCCAGCTGACCACCCAGGAGCACGTCTGGCCGCAGCTGAACAAAGCGGATCTGATTGCCACCGCGCACAAGGCCTGGGATGAGCGCCGCGGCGGACGTGGCGTGCGCCTGGTTGGGCTCCACGTGACGCTGCTCGATCCGCAGCTGGAAAGGCAGCTTTTATTAGGGATTTAACCATGCACATTCGTCCTTACCGCGACAACGATTTACCACTGCTCTGTCGGATATTCCTGCGCGCGGTGCGGGAAACGGCCTGCCGGGACTATACTCCGGCGCAGATCGCGGCCTGGGCGCAGGTGGATGAGACGCGCTGGCGGCAAAAGCTGGCTGATGCAAACGGGCTGGTGGCGGAGATAGAGAATCAACCGGTTGGCTTTATCACCGCCATCGGGACGCATATCGATTTGCTCTTTGTCTCGCCGGATCACGGCCGGCAGGGTATCGGCGGCGCGCTTATCGAGGCGCTCTGCGCTCAGTATCCTGCGCAAATCCTGACGGTGGACGCCAGCATTACCGCGAGACCCTGTTTTACGGCCCATGGCTTTAAGGTGGTGGCTGAGCAGCGGGTGGCGGCGCGCGGGGAGTGGTTTATTAACTACCGGATGGAAAGCGCGGGACGCTAAGGTGAGGGGGAGAAACCGGCGGCGGGCTGCCGCCGGTGGTGATGCTTATTTAGCCGGAATGGCTTTCAGCAGCTCGGTCAGCAGCGTCCAGTACTGGCCGACGCTCTCGATATGGACCTGCTCATCCGGGGAGTGCGGACCGGTAATGGTTGGCCCGATGGAGACCATGTCCATCTCCGGATACGGTTTTTTGAACAGGCCGCATTCCAGACCGGCGTGGATGATCTGGATGTTCGGCGTCTTGTTGAACAGACGCTGGTAAGTCTCGCGCACCAGGTGCATCACCGGCGAGTTGGCGTCCGGCTGCCAGCCAGGGTAAGCACCTTTGGCTTCGGTTTTCGCCCCCGCCAGTTTACCCAGAGATTCCAGCATGCTGACCACATAGTCTTTGCCGCTGTCGATCAGCGAGCGGATCAGGCAGTGGATCTGCACATTGTCATCGGTCATGGTGACGACGCCGACGTTCAGCGAGGTTTCTACTACGCCTTTCGCCACGTCAGAGTTGCGGATAACCCCGTTCGGCGTGGCGTTCAGCAGGCGGATGAAACCGTCGCGGGAGGCCTGAGTCAGCGCCGCTTTGTCGTTCTCTACCGCTTCCAGGAGTACCACCAGGTTCTTCTCTTTGGCCGCCAGCTCGTTTTGCAGCAGCGCCTGGTAAGTATTCACCAGCGCTTTCAGCGCATCGGCTTTATCCGCGGCGACGGCGACAGTAGCGTATGCTTCGCGCGGGATGGCGTTGCGCAACGTACCGCCGTTGAAATCGACCAGACGCAGATCCAGCTCATCGGCATGACCGGCAAGGAAGCGCGACAGCAGCTTGTTGGCGTTACCCAGACCGAGATGGATGTCACCGCCGGAGTGGCCGCCCTTCAGCCCTTTTAAGGTCACTTTAAAGCTCTGGAAACCGGCCGGAATCGCTTCGCGGGTCAGCGCCAGGTTAGAAGTGAAATCGATCCCGCCGGCGCAACCCATATAGATTTCGCCTTCTTCTTCGGAGTCGGTGTTGATCAGGATATCGGCCTGCAGCCAGTTGGCCTGCAGACCGAAGGCGCCGTCCATACCGGCTTCTTCGGTCATGGTCAGCAGCACTTCCAGCGGGCCGTGAGCGACGCTGTCGTCGGCCAGTACCGCCAGTGCGGACGCCATCCCGATACCGTTGTCCGCGCCCAGCGTGGTGCCGCGCGCTTTCACCCATTCGCCGTCAATGTACGGCTGGATCGGATCTTTGGCGAAGTCGTGGACGGTGTCGTTATTTTTCTGCGGCACCATATCGAGGTGCGCCTGCAGCGCTACCGGCTTAAGGTTTTCCATACCGGCAGTCGCGCCTTTACGAATCAGAATGTTGCCAACCTGGTCGCGTTCCGCGTGTAAGCCTTTTTCTTTTGCCCAACCCATAATGTGCTCGGCGAGCTGTTCTTCGTGATAGGACGGGTGCGGGATGGAGCAAATCTTGGCGAAAATATCCCAAAGCGGCTGCGGGGATAGTTGAGACAGTTCAGACACGGTAAGTCTCCTTACAGACTCCTGCATACAGCGGTTGCAGGACGAGGGTTAGCGTTAAAATACACAACAAGCCCGGGCTTGCGCGATGGGGGTGAGAATACCACTTTCCACCGCCGCAGGTAGTGTAAACAACGCAAAAAGCGTTGCGCAAACCGCTTAACACTGGTTTTTAGTGCGTCAGATCTCTATAATCTCGCGCAACCATTTTCCCCCTCGAACATTATTTAAGCCGTATTACACAGGCTGGGACACTTCACATGAGCGAAAAATACGTCGTCACCTGGGACATGTTGCAGATTCACGCCCGCAAACTGGCCAGCCGTCTGCTGCCGGTTGAGCAATGGAAAGGCATTATTGCCGTTAGCCGCGGTGGACTGGTACCGGGGGCCTTACTGGCGCGTGAACTGGGCATTCGTCATGTTGATACCGTATGCATCTCCAGCTACGACCATGATAACCAGCGCGAGCTGAAAGTGCTGAAACGTGCGGAAGGCGATGGCGAAGGCTTTATCGTTATCGACGATCTGGTGGATACCGGCGGGACCGCCGTAGCGATCCGCGAAATGTATCCCAAAGCGCACTTCGTCACCATTTTCGCCAAACCGGCAGGCCGTCCGCTGGTGGATGATTACGTGGTTGATATTCCGCAGGATACCTGGATTGAACAGCCGTGGGATATGGGCGTGGTGTTTGTACCGCCTATCGCAGGTCGTTAATTCTTCAGGACAGTGCTATTTACCGCGCCCGGCTTGCCGGGCGTGGTTTTTTTTATCCTATAGCAGGTTACAATATCCGCAGTGGCACTACGACGGAGACTGCACATGTCACAGGCTAACCTCAGCGAAACGCTGTTTAAACCTCGCTTCAAACATCCCGAAACCTCTACGCTGGTGCGCCGGTTTTCTGCTGGAAAACCCCAGGCGATGCAGTCAGCGCTGAGCGGCAATCACGTCGAACACTGGTACCGTCTGATCAATCGCTTAATGTGGATCTGGCGCGGCGTAACCCCGCAGGAGATCCTTGATGTGCAAGCGCGCATTGTGATGAGCGAGGCCGAACGAACGGATCCCGAGCTGTTCGATACCGTCATCGGCTATCGCGGCGGCAACTGGATCTTTGAGTGGGCGAAAGAGGCGATGCAGTGGCAGCAAAAGGCCGGGCAGGAAGCCGATCCTTTGCTGAGCGGCCGCCACTGGCTGCATGCTTCGAACCTGTACAGCATTGCCGCTTATCCGCATATTAAAGGCGATGAGCTGGCGGAACAGGCGCAGGCTCTAGCCAACCGGGCGTATGAAGAGGCCGCCCAGCGGCTGCCTGGCGCCCTGCGCGAGCTGGAGTTCACCATCCCTGGCGGTTCGCCGATAACCGGCTTTTTGCATATGCCGAAAGGCGAGGGGCCGTTTCCGACGGTGCTGATGTGTGGGGGGCTGGACTCGCTGCAGACGGATTATTACAACCTGTATGAGAACTACTTCTCACCGCTCGGCATTGCCATGCTGACCATTGATATGCCCTCCATCGGCTTCTCGTCAAAATGGACGCTGAATCAGGACACCAGCCTGCTGCATCAGCACGCGCTGCGCCATCTGGAAAATGTGCCATGGATCGACCATACCCGGGTCGCCGCCTTCGGCTTCCGTTTTGGCGCCAATATCGCGGTGCGTCTCGGTTACCTGGAGCCGCAGCGGCTGAAGGCCGTAGCCTGTCTGGGGCCGGTGGTCCACGGTCTGCTGGTGGATCCTCTGCATCAGGGGCGCGTGCCGGAGATGTACCTCGACGTGCTGGCCTCGCGGCTGGGCATGCATGACGCGTCCGATGAAGCGCTGCGCGTGGAGCTCAACCGCTACTCGTTAAAAACCCAGGGACTGCTGGGACGCCGTTGCCCGACGCCGATGCTTTCCGGCTTCTGGAAGGACGATCCGTTCAGCCCCGAAGAGGAGTCGCGGTTAATCACCTCGTCCTCTGCCGATGGCAAACTGCTGGAGATCCCGTTTAACCCGGTGTATCGCAATTTTGATCACGCATTGCGACAGATCGCCCGCTGGATCAACCATAGATTTGGTTAATTTATTGCTAAATTCTATTGGTTTGGTAAAACAGTTGCATCACTAAAGGAGATCGCAATGACGTTACCGAGTGGACACCTGAAAAGTAAGTTGATCAAGAAATTCACGGCGCTAGGGCCTTACATTCGCGAAGAGCAGTGCCATGACAACCGTTTCTTTTTCGATTGCCTGGCAGTTTGCGTCAACGTTAAGCCCGCACCGGAGAAGCGTGAATTCTGGGGCTGGTGGATGGAAATGGAAGCACAAGAGTCACGTTTCACCTATAGCTACCAGTTTGGCCTGTTCAATAAAGAAGGGTCATGGCAGGCGGTCGACATTGACGACCCGGAAGTGAGCGACAGACTGGAAAAAACGCTGCGCGAGTTTCACGAGCGCGCCGCAGCGCTGCTGACCACCTTTAATCTGAAGCTGGAACCGGCCGACGATTTCAGCGAGCCGGTTCGCCTGCGCGCCTGATTGATCTACAGATACGATTTCTCCACGCCCGTGCGGCGTGGAGGAGCGTGACGAAGGCTTTGCCGCCCCACCCGCACTCTCCACCCCGCCACCTGACTCACACTGCCTGCGGCTGCAGCTTGCCGGCCATCGCCTGCTGAATAATCGGGATCGGCGTCAGTAAGTGCTCGCGCATCAGCGCGCTGGCCTGCTCGGCGTCGCGCGCCAGAATAGCGTCCACCAGGGTCTGATGCTGGACATGCTTATCTTCCAGCATCTCTACCGACAGGACGGTGGTGCGCAGCCAGATAAAACGGTAGCGGGCTGCCAGATCGAAGAGCCGCTCGCGCATTTGCAGCAGATACTGCGAACCGCAGCCGGCGACGATGGCGGTGTGAAACGCCTGGTGGCGCTGGTCCCACTCATCGAGTAAGCGCTCACTTGCCTCGCACGACTCCAGCTTGTTGAGCAGATGGGCGCGGGCCAGCAGCTCCGCCTCCCACTCATCGCCGCCGCGCTCGATGGCGAGGCGCACCAGCATGGCTTCCATGTTGGCGCGCGCGTCGAAGATATCGAGAAGCTCCTGTTCCGACATGGGCGCCACCCGATAGCCTTTCTGATTGACCACCGTCACCAGCCGCTCGGCCACCAGCTGCGAAAGCGCCTCGCGCAGCGGACCGACCCCCAGGGCATAGCGCGAGGTCAACAGGCTCATCCGTAGCTTCTCATCGGGTTGGTAGACCCCGCGGATGATGTCGTTTTTTAACCAACGGTACCCGTCAATGGCCGTCGCCTGGGAAATGGCGGTCATGATCTTACTCCTGAATACTCTTCCCGGCGGGGGCCGGGAACAGGGTTAACGCGTATTTTGCAGCGGCAGTTTTTGCCACAATACCAGCTTTTTCCAGCGCGACATAATCGGTACCGTACAAATAATTCCCAATGCTAACAGGCCGGTAGAGATCACCTCCAGCTGCTGCGCCGGACGGAACAGCATCACCACCAGCACGAAGGTGATAAAGGCGATCACCAGCCAGGTCAGGTACGGATAGAGCCACATTCTGAGACGGATCTCGCCGCCTTGCGCCTGAAGGATTTTACGCATCCGCAGTTGCGAAACGGCAATCACCAGATAGACCAGCAGGGCGATGGCGCCGGAGCTGTCGATGAGGAATTTAAACACCTTGGCAGGCGCGTAGTAGTTTACCACCACGGTGAGGAATGCCGCGCCGGTGGAGAGGAGCACCGCCACGTACGGCGTTTTGCTGCGGTTGGTCCGCCCCATGATGGCCGGCGCATCGCCGCGACGGCTCAGGGAGTAGAGCATCCGCGAGGCGGTATACAGCGCCGAGTTCAGACAGCTGGTGACCGACAGGAGGATCACGCCGTCCATAATCAGCTTGGCATAGGGAATATGCAGCAGCTCGAGCACCGAGCGGTAGGAGCCGATGCTCTTCAGCCCCGGCATATTCCATGGGATGAGAGCGACGACGATAAAGATCGAGCACAGATAAAAAATAGAGATACGCCAGATCACCGAGTTGGTGGCGCGCACGATATGTTTATCCGGGGTATCCGATTCGGCGGCGGCAATAGTGACAATCTCCGCGCCCATAAACGAGAACATGGTGATCAGCATCGCGCTCAGCACCGCGCCGAAGCCGTTGGGCATAAAGCCGCCGTGATCCCACAGACGCGAAATGCCGCTCACTTCGGCATACGGATAAAAGCCGGTAATGGCGACCGCGCCCAGTATGATAAACGCCAGAATAGCGACCACTTTGCACAGCGCCAGCCAGAACTCGAATTCACCGTAGTTTTTGACGCTCAGCAGGTTACTGCCGGTGAGGGCGAGGGTGATGACCAGAGAGAACAGCCACACCGGGACGCCCGGCACCCATGAATGCAAAATAATCGCCGCGATATTGGCTTCCAGCGGAATAACCAATACCCAAAACCACCAGTACAGCCAGCCGATGGTATACCCCGCCCAGCGGCCGATGGCTTTATCGGCGTAGGTGGAAAAGGAGCCGGTATCCGGCGTGGCGACCGCCATTTCGGCCAGCATACGCATAATCATCACCACCAGTAGCCCGGCAAACAGATAGGCCAGCAGCACCGCCGGGCCTGCCTCGGCAATGGCGACGCTGGATCCGACAAATAAACTCGCGCCGATCACCCCGGCGATAGATAACATCGTGACGTGGCGCGACTTCAGCCCCGCCCCTAAATCCTGTGATTGCGACAGTTGCCCCATCATTTACCCTCTCGAAGTGTGTCACCTGGGAGAGCGCCCCGACATTCCCGCGCCGGGGCACGCGTATTATTGTTGTTTTGCAGGTCTCGTCTTCATTCCCTTACTAACGTACTTCGTGTCCGCATATCTGTTGTTTTATGCCTGTTTCGCCTCGGTAAAGCAGTCGGCGATGATCTTCAGACCCTGCTCGATCTGCGCCTCTTCGATGGTCAGTGGCACCAGGATGCGCAGTACGTTGTAGTACGGCCCGCAGGAGAGCAGGATCAGGCCTTTGTCGCGCGCGCGGGCGACGATATCCGCCGTGAGTCTTGCGTTCGGTCTGCTGTGGTCGCCCTCTTCAAACAGCTCGATGGCGATCATCGCTCCCAGACCGCGGACATCGCCGATCTCCGGATGATCTTCAGCGATCGCCAGCAGGCCCTGGCGCAGGGTATCGCCGAGCTGGTTGGCTTTTTCCAGCAGGTTTTCCTGCTCGAAAATCTGCAATACCGCGAGGGCGGCGGCGCAGGCGATGGGGTTGCCGGCGTAGGTGCCGCCCAGTCCGCCGGGGGCGATGGCGTCCATCACCTCCGCACGGCCGGTGACGCCCGCCAGCGGGAAACCGCCGGCGATGGATTTGGCGAAGGTGGTGATATCCGCCGCGACGCCCATCTGCTCCATGGCGAACAGGGTACCGGTGCGGCCCGCGCCGCTCTGTACTTCATCGGCGATGAGCATAATGCCGTGCTCGTCGCACAGGGCGCGCAGGCGCTGCATAAAGGCCGGGGAGGCGGCATAGAATCCGCCTTCACCCTGCACCGGCTCGATAATGATGGCGGCGATATCTTCCGGCGCGGCATCGTTTTTGAAGATGCGATGGATGCTGGCGATCGCCTCGTCATCGCTGACGCCGTGCAGCGCGCACGGGTAGAGGGCGCGATAGACGTGGCCCGGCATTAAGCCCATACCGGCGGAGTAAGGGTTCACTTTGCCGGTCAGCGACAGGGTGTAGTGGGTGCGGCCGTGATAGGCGCCGGTGAAGGCGATAGCGCCGCTGCGCCCGGTTGCCGCGCGGGCGATCTTCACCGCGTTCTCCACCGCTTCCGACCCGGTGGTCACCAGCAGGGTTTTCTTGGCGAAATCACCTGGCACCTTCTGGTTCATCTTTTCGCACAGCGCCAGGTAGGGCTCGTAGGCCAGCACCTGGAAGCAGGTATGGGACAGCTTTTTCAGCTGGTCCTCCACGGCGGCGACAATCTGCGGATGCAGGTGGCCGGTATTGAGCACCGCGATACCGCCGGCAAAATCGAGATATTCCCGCCCTTCGACGTCCCACACCCGGCAGTTCTCCGCGCGCTCGGCGAAGACAGGATGGATCTGGCCGACGCCGCGCGGGACCGCGTCGCTGCGACGCGCCATTAATGCTTTATTGCTGTTCATCCGACACTCCTGTTAAAGGCCAATACACATGTATTTGATTTCTAAGTAGTCTTCGATACCGTACTTCGACCCTTCGCGGCCGAGGCCGGAGGCCTTAACGCCGCCGAACGGGGCGACTTCGGTGGAGATAATGCCGGTATTGATGCCGATGATGCCGTACTCCAGCGCTTCGCCGACGCGGAACACGCGGCTCAGATCGCGGGCGTAGAAATAGGCGGCGAGGCCGAACTCGGTATCGTTGGCCTGGGCAATGACGTCGGCTTCATCTTTAAAGCGGAACAGCGGGGCCAGCGGGCCGAAGGTCTCCTCTTTCGCCACTTTGGCGCTGTCGGGAACGTTGACCAGGATGGTCGGCTGGAAGAAGTTGCCGCCCAGGGCGTGCGGTTTGCCGCCGGTGACCACCTTCGCGCCTTTGGCGATGGCGTCGGCAATGTGTTCTTCAACTTTGGCGACGGCTTTCTCGTCGATCAGCGGGCCGGTCGTGACGCCCTCCTGCAGGCCGTCGCCGATGCGCAGTTTTTCCACCGCCTGCTGCAGCTTCTCGGCGAAACGGTCATACACCCCGTCCTGGACGTACAGGCGGTTGGCGCAAACGCAGGTCTGCCCGGCGTTGCGGAACTTCGAGGCCAGCGCCCCCTCGACGGCTTTATCGAGATCGGCATCGTCGAAGACGATAAACGGCGCGTTGCCGCCCAGCTCCAGGGAGACTTTTTTGATGTCTTTCGCGCACTGCTCCATCAGCTGGCGGCCAATCTCGGTCGAGCCGGTAAAGGAGAGCTTGCGCACCAGCGGGTTACTGGTCAGTTCGCCGCCGACCGCGCCGGCTGAGCCGGTGACCACGTTGAACACCCCGGCGGGGATCCCGGCGCGATTCGCCAGTTCGGCCAGCGCCAGCGCGGAAAACGGCGTCTGGCTGGCCGGTTTCAGGACCATGGTGCAGCCCGCAGCCAGCGCCGGGCCCGCTTTGCGGGTGATCATCGCCGCCGGGAAGTTCCACGGGGTGATGGCGGCGGTAACGCCGATAGGCTGCTTAATCACCAGCAGGCGCTTGTCGGCCTGGTGGCCAGGAATGGTGTCGCCGTAAATGCGTTTACCTTCTTCAGCGAACCATTCAATAAAGGAGGCGGCGTAGCTGATTTCACCTTTGGCTTCCGCCAGCGGTTTCCCCTGCTCGAGGGTCATCAGACGAGCGAGATCGTCCTGATTCTCCATCATAAGATCGAACCAGCGGCGCAGAATGTTCGCCCGCTCTTTGGCGGTGAGGGCACGCCAGGCGGGAAGGGCGCGGTTAGCGGCCTCGATCGCTTGTCGGGTTTCGTCGGCGCCCATTTTCGGCACGCTGCCGAGCTGCTCGCCGTTGGCCGGGTTGGTCACCGCAATCACGTCGCCGTTGGGCGCATCGCGCCACTGACCATCAATCAGCGCCTGCTGGCGAAACAGAGTCATATCGTTGAGTTGCATAATCGCTTCCTGTCTTCAGGGGGTTAACGGGTAAAAGCGGCGTGTAGTGTCTCCACGCTACGTGCCGCACGCAGCGTGCGTCCGGGATTGCTCTGGCTGGCCAGCAGGGTCTGCACCTTGCTGACGATATGCGCGCCGATCGGGATAGCCGACGTCGCCGCCGGCGACGGCGCGTTACAGGTGTGAATGGAACGCGCGGTGGTGACGAAGAGAAAATCGTCGATCAGTTTGCCCTGCGGCGACACCGCCTGCGCCCGCACGCCGGCCGGCCACGGGCGTAAATCGCTGAGCGTCAGGCTCGGGCAGTATTTCTGCACCAGCCGCAGATAGCCGCTTCGGCACAGCGAATTTTTCATTTCGCCCAGCCCGGAGCGCAGGTTGTTTTGCAGTACCCGGCGAATGCCGGGCGAGGTGAGGATCTCCAGGGTATCGGCCAGCGAAATATCGCGTTTGCGATAGCCTTCGCGCTTCAGGGCCAGCACGGCGTTGGGGCCGACGGTGACGCTGCCGTCGATCATGCGGGTCAGGTGGACGCCGAGGAACGGCATCGCCGGATCGGGGATCGGATAGATCAGATGGTTGACGATCTGATTGTGCTGCGCAGCGAGCTGGAAATACTCCCCGCGGAACGGGCAGATGATAAACCCGGGATCGACGCCGAGCATTTTCACCAGTCGATCGGCCATCAGCCCGGAACAGGTAATCAGCGTCGAGGCCTCATACTCGCCGCCCTGGCGGGTGTGGACGACCACGCCGCTGGCATGTTCTTTCAGGGCGCTGACTTCGGCGTTGTAGACGATGGCGCCGCCTTTCGATTCGAAGTTCTTCGCCATCGCCGCCGCCACGTCGCGGTAGCTGACGATGCCGCTGGAAGGGACGAAGATCCCGCCGAGTCCGCTGATGTTCGGTTCGCGCTCGCGCAGCTCCCCGGCGCTCAGCCATTCCCGCTGCAGGCCGTTGGCGGCGGTGCGATCCCACAGGGCGCGCATCCGCTCCATCTCCAGCGGCGAGGTGGCGACCAGCATCTTGCCGCAGACGTCGTAGCGGATGCCGTTCTGCTCGCAAAAGGCTTTGGTGGCGCGGTTGCCGGCGAGGCAAAACTGCGCCTTGAGGCTGCCGGGCGTGTAGTACACCCCGGCGTGGATCACGCCGCTGTTATGGCCGGTCTGATGGCAGGCCGGGCCGGCCTCTTTTTCCAGCAGCGCAATGCGGGCGTCCGGGTAAATCTCAATTAACTGCATGGCGGTCGACATGCCGATGATGCCGCCGCCGATAATCACGAAATCATACATCCGCTCAATTCCTTCGCCTGAAAACCCTCATTGATGAGTCTGGTAATGATTTGTGGAATACGCAAAGTAGCCGCGCTGGCGCATCAGCTCGCGGCGCAGGTCCGGGTGCGGCGTAAAGCGGTCGCGGCCGTGCAGCCAGAACAGGTTGTTAATCAACAGAAATTTGCCTACCGGCACCGGTATAGAAAGAATGTTTTTGCTGGTCTCCAGCGCGTCGGAGAGGCGGCTCAGCCAGGTGCCCTCTTCGAAATCTTTCGGCTGGACGAACTGGTCGATATAGCGCATCACCGGGCGACCCAGCTGGTCGACGTCGAACACCGGGTGGAAAACATCTTTGCTGACGTTTTTGCTCGGCGGCGCGGCCCAGCGCATCGGGCGGCGGGCGAGCGGGTCGCGGAAGAATTCGTCGAGGTGCTCCCAGTCGTCGAGATGCAGCAGCAGGGAATTGCCGCCCTGCATGTTCTGCTCGTCGATCTTCATCATCAGCACGTAGTCGGTTTGCTCTTCGACGTAGGTACCGTCGTTGTGCAGCTCCATCACCCGGTGCGGCTGGCGCAGGTAGCTGTCGGAATTATCGACGTTTTTCACCACGAAGCGGGCGTAATACTGGCCGCTCATGGCGTCGAAGTTGGAACGGCCAATCAGGTGGGCGACGGCGGTGGCCAACTTGACCATCTCTTCGGCCTGGCTGACGTTATCGATCCCTTCGCCGTTGATCAGCAGCGCGCCTTCCGCGCGGTCGAGCAGCGTTTTGATCAGCAGCGGCTGCAGCTGGTTGCCGCACAGATCGTCGAGGATCTTGCCCACCTGGAAGCGTAAGAAAGATTTGTACTCCAGCGCCTGCACCGGCCACTGCGCGACCTGCTGCAGAAACTGGGCGGTGGTGTCGGCGGAAAAGGTGAGCTCCAGCAGGCGCGGCGACTGGGCGGAAGGAGCGACGGTAAAGCCAGGGAATTGTTGAGCTAACGGCGCGGATGTCGGTTTTACTGCGGTCAGGGCGTTCATCAGGATCGTTCCTCGCAATGGAATGGAAGGTCAGGGTGATGTTCATTTCGTAGCCATAAATTAAAAATATCTACATTTTTATAAAATGCGTACGAAATGGCCTTTTTGTTTCTATTTTGTGATCTGACAACAATTATTTAACAATGCGAGAGAGATAAGGCGGTGGTTAACGTTGAGGAACAAAGCGGGGGGCGGAAAAGGCAAAATGCCGAAAGGCTGAGGGTAAATCATAACGCCGATCACAGTTTTTAATCTGTGCAATACCCTTACCAGATGAAGGTGTTAATATTCAGCCGGTAAATACCTTTCAATGCTCACCGAGGCTTCGATGCTGGAGAATGTCATTATCAGATAATCAGCTTCCCGACCTGCCCAGGCCGGACTGATTATCGCTGCGCTTAAACCTTACGCACACACCTGCGGGTGTAGGCATGTTTTCGCACATGATAATGAACAGGTTTCAGTATGAATTTATCCCGTCAGGAACAACGGACCTTACACGTACTCGCCAAAGGTGGCCGTATTGCGCACGTCCGCGATACCTCCGGCCGCATTACCGCCGTCGAATGCTACACCCGGGAAGGGCTGTTGCTGAGCGACTGCACCCTCGCGGTCTTCAAAAAGCTCAAAACCAAAAAGCTGATTAAGTCGGTGAATGGCCAGCCGTACCGGATCAACATCACCGGTTTGACCAACGTTCGCGCGCAGGCGGACAACCGCTGATACAGCGACCCGGGCAGGGTCGCTGCCCGGGCGTATGGCTCTCAAGGAGAAAAAACCATGATCGATATCCCTCGCATTTTTACTATCAGTGAAAGCGAACACCGTATTCATAACCCTTTTACCCCGGAAAAGTACGCCACGCTGGGGCGGGCGCTGCGAATGGCGCCGGGCGCCTCCATTCTTGACCTCGGCAGCGGCTCCGGAGAGATGCTCTGTAGCTGGGCGCGCGATCATCAGATCGTCGGCACCGGGGTGGACATGAGCCTGCTGTTCAGCCAGCAGGCGGCCGCCCGGGCAGAGGCGCTCGGGGTGAGCGACCGGGTGACCTTTGTGCACCAGGATGCCAGCGGGTATGTCGCCAGTCAGCCGTGCGATATTGCCGCCTGCGTGGGGGCAACGTGGATCGGCGGCGGCGTGGCAGGCACGATTGCGCTGCTGAAGCAGAGCCTTAACCCAGGCGGTATGCTGCTGATCGGCGAGCCATGGTGGCGCAAACGCCCCGCCACGGCGGAAGAGGCGGTTGCCTGCGGCGCGCACTCTCCCGACGACTTCCTGACGCTGCCGGCGCTGGTCGCCCACTTCGGCGAACTGGGCTATGACGTAGTGGAGATGGTGCTGGCGGACCAGGAGGGCTGGGATCGTTATGAAGCGGCGAAATGGCTGACGATGCGCCGCTGGCTGGAGGCCAATCCGCACGATGACTTCGCGCCGGAGGTTCGCCAGCAGTTGACCACCGCGCCGCTGCACCATGTCACCTGGACCCGGGAATATCTCGGCTGGGGCGTGTTTGTCCTGATGGCGCGTTAACCAGCGTGTCGGTAGCGTCGGGAGGCGCTACCGACCATCTTCAGACCTTCAGCTCGTCGTAGCTGACGATGACGTGTTGGCGAAAGGCGGGCCGTGCAGTTAGCCGTGCATAATAGGCCGCAAGATGGGGAGGGGACGACGGGGGATATCGATTGCAAAGTAGCGGTACAGCACATGACCAAACTGGATGTCGGCCAGGGTGAGCGTATCGCCCACCAGATAGCGACTGCCGGCGAGACGTTCCTCGGCAATCGCCAGCTTTTGCTCAAGGGCCGTCACCGCCGCGGCGATGGCCTGCGGATCCCGCTCGGCGGCGGGCGTGCGCACCACGCGCCAGAACACCGGCGCCGTAAAGCCGAGGGCAATATTCTGCTTTGACCACTCGGCCCAGCGATCAATCTCAGTACGAGCCAGCAGGTCGCCCGGCCAGAAGGCGTCGTCGGCGTAGCGGCTGGCTAAATAGCGAAGGATCGCGCCGGTTTCCCACAGCGGCGGATTATCGCCATCCTGCAGCACTGGCACCGTACGATTGGGATTGAGCTGATAAAACGCCTCGCTGTCGGTACCGCCATAGCGATGGCCCACGTCGAAGCGGAGATAGTCCAGCCCAAGCTCGCCAACACACCACATCAGCGCCTGCACGTTAGAGGAAGTTTTTCGGCCCCAGATAGTCAGCATCGGGATCTCCTGTGAACAGGGAAAGAAGGAGCATAGCAGGTAGGGTTGAAAACGGGAGGGGTCACAAAAGAAATGAGCCACCTCGCCGCGCAGGGGGCGGACGCGCTGGTCAGATGTTCAAACCAGGAGCGTCGCTGAGCCAGCTATTCAGCGCACAGAATGAGTGGAAGAAACAGAGGGCAACAATTTGCCCTCTGTTTACTTAAGTGGTCTTGTACTAAGGTGTGGCGCTAAAAAACTCGCCAAATTTGACGGCCAGCCAGCCGACAGGCGTCGTGGCGCCGCCGACGATATTGGTGATCTCGGCCATCCCTTCCGGTACCGGAATATGTGAGTTCACCGCCGCCTGAGTATATTCTTGCGAAATGTCCGTCCCGACATACAGGATGCAGGTCACGATCAGGGTTCCGGTTATGAACATGCGGAACATATTTCGTTTACAGAACGGCGTGACCATTGCCAGCAGGAACATTAACGAAGCCAGATCGACAAAGGGCAGTACGCGGTTGCCGGGCAGAATGATAGACAGCACCACAGCCATAGGGATTAACAGCAGACCGGTCGCCAGTACCGAAGGTTCACCGATCAATAACGCCGTATCCATCCCGATGTAAAAATCGCGCCCCGGAAATTTAGCCTTCAGTTTTGCTTCAGCGGCATCACGGACAATCAACAATCCCTGCACCAGAATTTCAATCATTTTCGGCAGCAGCAGCATGGCGGCTGAAACCTTAATGGCCAGTGAAACGGCAGCGGAAATGTCATATCCAGCCAGGAAGGCCAACAGCAGTCCCAGCACAAACCCCAGGGTAAGAGGCTCGCCAAAAACGCCGAATTTTTTATTAATACTTTCCGGATCGAAATTGATTTTATTGATGAGCGGGATCTTATCAATGATGTAATTACAGGCAATGCCAAACGGCACGTAAGCTATACAGGTAAGATGTGGGAATGATATCCCTTTAAGATTATAGTTTTTTTGTAAATACGGCGCCGTTAAATCTGCGGCCAATAGCGTTAACACAAAAATAGCGAAAGTAATACCGACAGAAAGCCAGTAATTTCCCGTTCCGGCATAGACCACAGACCCCATGATCAGGAAAATCCAGTAGTTAAAAATATCGATATTCACCGTTTTGGTTAATTTCAACAGAAGCATGGCCAGGTTGATGACGATAAAGCCCACCACGACGGGCAGCATCAGCGGCGAACCCCAGCCAATAGTCGATGCGGTAGGCCAACCGGTATCAACGACCGTTAACTGCAGGCCGATACGCTCAACCATCGCCTGCGATGCCGGGCCCAGGTTTGTCAGCAGCAGGCCAATCACCAGCCCCACCCCTTCAAAACCAATGCCGACCAGCATCCCTGCTTTAAATGCCGTACCGATTTTAACGCCAAAGCAAAGCGCGATAATAAAGAATATTACTGGCATCATTACTGATGCCCCCAGACTAATAATGCTGTTGATAATATCCATAATGATTCCTTAAAAGGCGGGCGAATTGGGCACGAGTTAACCCGTGCCCATTGGGCCCTGTTAATACCTTTAATGGTTCTTTTAGTATTTAACTGAGTTTCTTTAAAAGGATCTCAGCGAAGCGTTTGGGCGAATTACTGAATGCGTCAATGGTACTCCCGGCAATATGCGGCGTAATGGTCACGTTATTCAGGGTATAGAATGCACTGTCGTCAGGAAGCGGTTCGTCATCAAAGGTATCAAGCGCGGCGCCCATAATTTGCCCGGATCTGAGCGCATCAATCATCTCTTTTTCATTGATTAACCCGGAGCGTGCCGTGTTAACAATGATGGTACTGCGCTTCATCAGCGCGAAATGGTGTGCGTTAATCAGATTTTCGGTTTCCGGCGTCAGGCGAGCATGTAACGAGATAACGTCGGCGCGTTGTACCAGTTCGTCCAGTGAATCGACTTTCTCATAACGTTCATGGCCTGCAACGTACTTATCGTAAAAGATAATCTCCGTGCCAAAGCCGCTGAGAAATCCCGCGACCAGTTGGGCAATATGGCCGAGGCCAACCAGCCCCACGACTTTTCCGCCAAGCTCCGGGATCGCCTGATGGTTCGGGCTGTCTTTACGCCAGTATTTGTCACGCAGGGCATCGTGTGACCGGGCGATATTGCGCATTTCCGCCAGGATCATGCCGACCGTGAATTCAGCGACGCTGCGAGCGTTACGCCCCGGGGTGTTCATCACCTCAACGCCCCGGGCGTTCGCCACCTCAAGATTCACGTTTTCCACGCCACCGCGGAGTACGCCTACATATTTCAGCGTGGGTAGTTTATCGAACACCGCAGTATTGACGGGGGCAAACTGAGTGATCAGGATGTCAATATCACCCGCTCCCTGAAGCAGATCTTCCGGTAAGGCCACGGCTTCCGCGCCTTCCTGTTCAACCCGCAGATTATCTTCCTGAAGTTTCTCAATGGAGTCATGTGACCACTCGCGTACTTCGACTTCAATCCCGTTATCCCTGAGCGCTTTCAGTCCTGATTCCATCATTGCTGCATTGATAAACAGATCGGCAATTGCCAGACATTTCATAATGATTCTCCCTCGATTAACGCATCAACATACCGCCGGTAACGTCCAGAGTTGCTCCCGTCATATAGCTGGTCTTAGGAGAAACCATGAAGACACCGATGTCGGCAATTTCCTGAGGCTGAGCCACGCGGCCCACCGGAATACGACTGACGTAATAGTCAGGGTTTTGCTCAATGTTCTTACGGATCATCGCAGTATCCATGATCCCGACGGCGATATTGTTCACATTGATTTTTTGTTTGGCGACTTCCCGCGCCAGAGAAATAGCAAAGGCGACCAGACCGGCCTTACTTGCCGCGTAGTGCGCATGTCCCGTCGTGGAGCCGTGGAACGCGGCCTGCGAGGTAATATTCAGAATGCTGCCCATCCGGTCATGCTGTAGGCAGTGATTTACAAATAGCTGGCTGAGATGGAAGATGGCTTTCAGATTGACATTCATCACCAGATCCCAGTCCTGCGGGCTGATCTCGGTGACGTAGCCGCTCAGCCAGATCCCGGCGTTATTCACCAGAATGTCGGCTTTGCCCAGTCTGTCGATACAGGTGGCAAACAGATTTTCCCGGCTCTGTTCGTCAGAGAGATCGGTTTTAACCGCGATGATCTCTACGTTCGCGCTGGCCTTCACCGTTTCGATCAGCCGTTCGGGATGCTCTTCTTCCCGCATATAGGTAAAGCAGATATTGACGCCTTCTTTGGCGAGAGAAAGGACAAACTCTTTCCCCAGGCCGGTTGCGCCGCCTGTCACGATGGCCGTACGATTCGTTAAATTCAGATCCATTTTTTCCTCACTTAGTGCGCAATGTAGTTGCTGCAGCTTTTCCACGGCGACTGCATTTCTGATAACAGGTTTTTATAAAGCTGGTATTTGGTCTGGTAGACCCGGTGATTTTCCGGATTAGGGGAGACGGTGCGTGAGACATGGACCATTTCGTTTGAGGCAGCAAATACCTCTGCAAACCAGCCCACCATGACGGCTGCGGTCATCGCGGTACCCAGGGTCCCGTGCTCTTTGACGTCAACGATTTCCAGCGTGGCCTGGAAGATATCGGCGAATATCTGTAGCCAGACCGGGGAGTTCGTGACACCGCCGGCAATACGAATTGTGCGGCTTAACTTCGGGTTAATATTGCGCAAGCGCTCGGTGTGGTAGAGATGGCTAAAGGCCACGCCCTCATAAATCGCCCGCAGAAAATGGGCTTTTTTATGAAAGCTGTTTACACCGATAAAGCCGGCCGAGGCGTCGGGAATGGTGTTAGAGCCAAACACGAACGGAAAGAACAGCAGGTGGCTTTCATCCGGCGTCGTTGACGAAACCAGCTTATTGCACAGGTCATAGACCGACGATCCTTGCTCGGCGGAGGTTTTCCGATCGCTCTCCATAAAGTTGTTAATAAACCACTCCAGGTTGCTCGCGGAGGTGGGGCTGGCCTCGGTGATGAGCCATTTACCCTCAATGGGATAAATGGAGGTCATAAACAGATCTTTATCAATAACCGGGTGGTCGGTAACGTATTCGTTTATGCTCCAGGTGCCGGTGACGATCGCCATCTTATCGAGACTGTTGATCCCCGAGGCAATGGAAGAGGCCGAGATATCAAACACCCCGCCAGAAACCGGCGTACCTGCGCATAAACCGGTCAGACGGGCCACGTCGTCAGTGATTTTTCCGCAGCATTCCGTTGAGCGTTTGATGGGGGGCAATTTGTCCCGCAGTTCATCAAGTCCCCACCATGCCAGTAGTTCATCGTCATACTTGCAGTCACGTACGTTGATCAGGTTGGTGCCTGAGATATCGGTCAGCTCAAGAAAAGCCTCTCCGGTCAGGTAAAAACGGCTCAGGTCCTTGACCATAAAAATATAACGCGCTTTTTGCAGCGTCTCGGGCTCGAAGTCCTTCAGCCATGCCAGCAAGGCGACAGGTTGTCCGGCCCAGATGGACTGCATTGTTTTTGGCAAAATGTCGGTAAGGAATTCTGGCGAGCGTTGCCATCTCTCAACGTACTCTTTTGCCCGGCTGTCGGTGGATATAATGCCGTTACGCACCGGGTGACCTTCTTCGTCAACCAGATACAGACCGTTACCATGACCGGTGACGGCCACTCCTTTTATCTGGCTGGCATCAATACCTGATTGCTCAATCGCTTTTTTAATCACTTCGACATTCGCGGCCCACAGCTCATCGATACTGCGCTCTGTGTGGAATTCCCGGGGTGTCAGCATCTGCGTGGATTTTGAGGCGATCGCGAGAACCTGTCCTTTACGGTCATAGATGGCTGCCTTGGTGACGGTTCCACCATTGTCGATGCCCATGACGTATTCATCTTTCATTCGCGTGGACTCCTTATTGGTTACCATAAGCCGGGCTCGCTGGTGGTTATCCCTTTAAATCCGGCATGGAATATTTTATCTACAAGGTATTTGCGCTTAACAAAGCCTCCGGCGATGAATACCACATCAAAGCCTTTCAAATTTCGGCTAATCAACTCCAGACACTGGCAGGCATATTCAGCAGGTAAGATTTCAATTGCGTCCGGTGGACTGTGTTTAACAATATCGAGCGACTGATCAAGCGATCGCGAATCGATAAGTAAAACCCGATATACGGTCAGCAATCCCTCTTTTTTGGCGTAGCGTAGCGCGGAGAGATTGGAAGAAATAACACCATCAACCTTGTAATAATTTTTCAGTAGATTGATCCCCGCCTGATCCGGTTTGAAACCACCCAGTAATTCAAGGTGAACGAGGACCTTCTTACCGCTTTGATGGCATTTGCCAATCAGCGACTGCAGATTGCCGATATTCGCTTCGGATAGCAGCACATATTCTGACTGGCAGGATAATGCTTTCTCAAAGTATTTATACTTCCTGATGGAAGGGATGATGGTGTTATTTGAAATCATATTAATTTCCGATGTTATTTAGCCATGTAGAGGCTGTATGCATCTTCCGCTGTTGCGTTTTCATGGATGATGGCATTCAGACCTGCTACCACTTTCGCCGGCTGCGGATCCTGGGTAATGTTTCGTCCCACAGCCACGCCTTTCGCACCCATCTGCATACAGTGCTGAACAAATTTGAAGTAACCATCGATGCCGGTTTTTGGCCCCCCTAAGGCAAGCACCGGCACGCCAGCAGCTTCAACGATCAGTCGGTCCTCTGGTGAACCGGTAAAACGCGTTTTGATGACGTCCGCGCCCAGCTCCACCGCTGCGCGGGCCGATGCAGCGATGATGGCCGGATTGTTAGAGTCATCGCTGGTGACGGGATAACCATACGGGAGCGATTCGACAATCAGCGGTACGTTCCAGCGATCCGCTGCCTGCGCGAGTTGCATCGCCATAATGTGGGTTTTTTCTTCATTGAAGGCGCCGGGGAAGGTCATGCAGACCACTCCCTCGGCAGCGACTTTAAGCGCATCTTCGACGGAAAAAACGGGGGTAGTATCGGGAACGGTATTGTCAAAGATACTGACCGTGCTGTCGACGCGTAACACAACGGGAACGCTGTTCAGCGCTTCACGATAATTCTTCAACATGCCGTACGTGACGAGCGCGCAATCCAGGCCGTGTTCCACCAGAGCAGGGAGCTGATTTATCGTATTATCAATACCATTTGTTTTCGTGGAAAAATAGTAGCCATCCAGCGCTAAGGTCACGGATTTACCATCTTTTGCGAATATTCTTGAGAGACGACGTTCTTTAGACATTTATTTACTCCTGAGATAAAAAACAAAAAAAAGCCCTCAGAGACTCGCGTCTCTGAGGGCTTTCTGTTCACATACCCTTTTGATAATGGTTCGGGAATCCAAAGCATTATCAATGCAATTTTTTAGCAAAGTGAGAAAGGTTTAACTTTTGTTTAAATTAAATCTGTTCTCTTGCGTGATTAAATAACTAACACACGCGATAACTTACTGTCCAGTTGGTGTCGTTGAAATGAGAGATTCATCACATCAATATGTTGTATTCTGTGAAAAGTGCCGGGTTAAATACAGAAACCGAACCCTTAAAAAACCAGGCAATAACGCATCCTGACAAGGGGGAGAACGCCAGGCGTTTATTTCATCGCATGAAGAACCCATCCATGCATGCTCCTGCCTGCAGGTCGTCATCCACAAACGCGCATTTATTCCCGTCCGGATGGCGTACAAAAACGTTATAGCATCGTTGTCGGCATGGCGGTCTGTCCCCCGGAATGATTTTTTCCCGCCGCCCGGGCAAATTACTCGTCCGCTTTGTGCGCCCAGGCAGGCATCGCCGTCAGGTAACGTTTTGCCCGTTTCCGTGATTCCGCTACGCCCACCTTTTGCCAGGAGTCGAGAAAAGCCGCCAGACCGGATACGGCCTCTTCCCAGGATTTCAGATTACCGTCGCTGTCGCTGCAATACGCGCAATATTTATCGCTGGCCCCTTGCGCATCGGGTGCGGACATCGGCATTCCGCAGGCCTGGCAAAACCGTTCGTGCTGTGTCATAGAGCGCTCCTCCTGTCGTTGAGTTGTCTACTAAACATACAGAATTTACGCCTGGCGTTTAGCGTTTCAGATCAATAGATCCTGCCGTAACCGTTCTGGTGGAGCTTCTGCCGGGGCGTGCGGGAGGGATAACGGGCAACGTACTCCGTATCGCGCAGCTATCGCCTCCCTTATTTCTTATTGATGCAATGGTTGATCGCAGGCCGCGAGGATGGATTCATGCATCGCTTCGGAAAGTGTTGGATGCGCGAAGATCATCGACAGGAGACTTTCATCTGTGGCCTCCAGGTGACGGGCGATGCCAAACCCCTGGATCAGTTCCGTGACCTGTGCGCCAACCATATGCGCGCCCAGCAACTCGCCGGTTTCAGCATCGAAAATCGTCTTCACAAAACCCTCTGTCTCGCCGCTGGCCAGCGCCTTACCATTATTCTGCCAGGAGAACTTACCGATCCTGACGGGCCGTCCCCTGGCCAGGGCCGTCGATTCCGTCAGGCCCAGACTGGCAACCTGGGGCCGGGCATACGTGCAACCGGGCACATAGTCGCGATCAAGCGGGCGGGCGCCTTCGACACCAGCCAGTGTCTCAACGCAGATCACGCCTTCGTGGCTGGCCTTGTGCGCCAGGCACGGCGGGCCGGCTACATCGCCGATGGCATAAAGCCCGAATACGTTAGTGCGACAAGCGGTGTCCGTCTTGATAAAACCGCGGTCTAACTCGACGCCCAGCGTTTCCAGCCCCAGATCTTCAATATTCGGCTGTACGCCGACCGCCAGCAGCACGCGTTCGACGTCCTGAGAATATTCGCCGCCGGTGTTTTTCATGGTGCAGCGCACCCCGGTCCCGGTGAGCTGTACTTGCGTCACCAGGGTCTGGGTATGGACCTGAATACCGCGTTTTTCGAATGACTTACGCACTGCTGCAGACACCTCGGCATCTTCCACTGGCAAAATCTGCGACGCCAGCTCGACCAGCGTCACTTTACAGCCCAGATCGTTATAAAGGCTGGCGAACTCGACGCCAATCGCCCCTGAACCGATGATTAATAGCGACCTGGGCAATAGCTTAGGCCGCAGCGCTTCGAAATAGGTCCAGATATATTCGCCATCTGGCGCGATGCCTGGTAATGCGCGTGGTCGGGCGCCCGTGGCCAGGATCACGTGATCGGCCTGGTAATCGCGCGTCTCCCCTCGGGCATCCTCGACCGTTATTTGCCCCTTGCCGCGCAGCCGCGCGGTGCCATCAATGACCTGCACGCCATTTTTCTTCAACAGGTACGCCACCCCGCCGGTGAGCTGTTGCGATACGGTACGGCTAAACTGCACCAGTTTCTGCAGATCGATGTTCACCTCACCCACGCTGATGCCCAGCTGACTGGCATGGGTGATACTGTGCGCGACCTCAGCGCCATGCAACAGCGCCTTGGTTGGAATGCATCCCCAGTTCAGGCAGATGCCGCCCAGATGTTGTTTTTCCACTAATGCGGTACGAAGCCCTAGCTGGCCGGCACGGATGGCGGCCACATATCCCCCAGGACCACCGCCGATGATCAGCACATCGTATTTATCGTGCATAGCTCGTCTCCTGGATAAACATCAAGGTTGGGGTTTCCGTCAGTCGCCTGAGTTCCCGGAGAAAAGCCGCACCTGCCGCGCCATCGATAACCCGGTGATCGCAGGATAGCGATACCGTCATTTGCTGGCGCGCGACGATTTGCCCGTCGCGTACTACCGCCCGCATTTCGCCGGCGCCAATGGCGAGGATTGCGCTTTGCGGTGGATTGATGATGGCGTCAAACTGCCGGACGCCGAGCATCCCCAGATTTGACACGCTAAAGGTCCCCCCCTGGAACTCTTCCGGCTTCAGCGTGCCCGCTTTGGCCCTGGTCACCAGCGAGTGAATTTCGTTCGATATGTCGCTAATCGATTTCCGGTTCGCCGAGCGGACAATAGGGGTAATTAGCCCGGCAGGCAGCGCAACGGCCACCGAAATGTCGGCATCCGCAAAGCGGCGGATACTTTGTGTCGCTTCATCAAACTGGATGTTGACGTCAGGCACGGCCACCAGCGCCAGGGCGCAGGCCTTCACCAGCAGGTCATTAACCGAAATCTTGACGCCGGGTACTTCGCGGTTAATTTCCTGACGTAGCGCTAACAGTCTTTCCAGATCGAGATCGACGCTCAAACGGAAATGGGGAGACTGTTGCTTGGACGTTTGCAGGCGAGAGGCGATAGCCCGCCGCATACCGGACATGGGGATGCTTTCATAGGGTACCGGGGTACTCTCCTGTACCGGGCTGGTCTGCGGGTGCTCGTCGAGTAACAACGCCGCGGCCAGCACATCATCGCGACTCACCCGGCCGCGTGAACCGCTGCTTCGGCAGTCATGCAAGTTGATACCCAGTTTGCCGGCCAGACGGCGCGCCAGCGGGGTGGCCGATACCTGGCTGTCATCGGCATGCGAGCGGGGCGCTTTGCTGCGACGAACGGGGGGCGTCGGGGAGGCCAGGCGACCGCCGGCGGCAACGATCGCGCTTTCCAGATCAGAAACAGAGATACGATCCCCGCGCCCGCTGCCGCGGACTTTTTTCAGGTCGACACCCCAGCGGGCAGAGAGTCGTAACGCATGGGGCGTGGCATTAACCTGAGTCACATCGGTCACGCCTTGCAGACTGACGGGGATGTCGGTCTGCCCAACGGGGGGCTCGGGGCTGTTGGATGGCGGCGAAACAACGGAAGGTGGCTTAGCGCCTGCCTGTGCCGCTACGTCCGGCGCGGCAGCCTCCGTGCCAGGGGCTGCGGGTTTCACCGTAGCCAGAGTGGCAGCGAATTCGTCCAGGTCAGCATCGCTGACCGAAGCGTCAGCCGCCAGGGCCAGCACGGCGCCTACCTGAAGCGTCTCACCCTCTCGGGCGAGTATCCGACGTAACGTACCGGCAAAGGGGGCCTCCAGCACATTGACGATTTTACTGGTTTCAATCTCACAGATTTCCTGCCCTGGGGTGAAGCTGTCACCCTCCTGGATTGCCCACCGAGCGAGCAAGCCTTCCTCCATGGAAAGCCCCCACTTTGGCATTTCAAGCGTCTTGATTTCGCTCATAGGTTAATCCTCCAGCACTTGACGGACGGCGGCTTCGATACGTTCTACGCCAGGGATCCAGAGTTTTTCGAGAGCAGGGGAGAACGGGACCGGCGTGTGTGGCGGCGTCACCAGCAGAACGGGCGCTTTGAGGAAATGGAATGCCTGGGACGCGATCAGCGCCGCGACATCATGCGCAAAACCGAAGCGTGCCGCGGATTCGTCGACAATCACTACCCGCCCCGTGGACGCCACCGATTCCAGAATCCCTTCCTCATCCAGCGGCGAAATGGTCCGCGGGTCGACCACCTCGACCGAGATCCCCTCTCTGGCCAGTTTGTCCGCCACCTGATTGGCTTTATGCACCATTGCCGACAACGCAATGATGGTGACGTCTTCTCCTTCGCGGGTATAGTTGGCTACACCTAGCGGGATGGTATAGCTCTCGTCCGGTACCTCGCCCTTGAGGTCGTACAGCATTTTATGCTCGCAGAAAACCACCGGGTCGTCGTCGCGAATTGACTGGATTAACAGACCTTTGACGTCATAAGGCGTCGAGGGCACCACCACCTTCAGCCCTGGCGTGGTGGCAAAGATATTATAGGGTGACTGTGAATGCTGGGCCGCGGCGGAAAACCCCGCGCCGATCATCCCTCGCATCACCAGCGGGGCTCTGGCTTTGCCACCAAACATGTAGCGGAACTTAGCCGCCTGGTTGTACAGCGCATCGTGACTCACGCCAAAAAAATCCATGAACATCAATTCCGCGACCGGCCGCAGACCCGTCGCTGCGGCGCCGGCCGCCATTCCGATGATGGCCGACTCGGTAATGGGCGTGTCGATCACCCGATCGGAGCCGAACTGCGTCCACAGCCCTTTAGTGACGCCGAGCACACCGCCAAAGGCTTCTATCTTCGCCTCTTCGGGCGCATTTCCGCCATGACCGCCACGCAAATCTTCACCGATGAGCACCACGCGTTCATCGCGTTCCATTTCCTGAGCCAGGGCTTCCTTGACCGCTTCACGATAGGTTTTAATCGCCATAGTTATCACCCTCAGTATGAGACATAAACGTCTGTCAGCAGGTCTTCCGGAGCCGGATAGGCAGCGGCGCGGGCCTTCAATACCGCATCGTTGACAAGGGCTTCTACTTCCTCGTCAATCGCCGCCAGTTCTTCCTGGGTGATATGCTGTTTGACCTTAGCGGTGAAAATCTTCAGCGGATCATGTTGTTCACGCAGGCGTTGCACTTCACCTTCCGCGCGGTATAGCGCGGGATCCCCCTCAAAATGACCGTGCCAGCGGAAGGCTTTGGCCTCAATGACGCTTGGGCCACCGCCTTCTCGCGCACGTTTGACCGCCTCTGAAGTGGCCTCATAAACGGCAAAGAAATCGGTGCCATCAACGGTCACTGCCGGCAGGCCGAAGCCAGCGGCGCGTCGGGCGATATCACGCCCACCCACGGCGTAGTCATGACCGGTCCCTTCGCCGTAACCGTTGTTTTCGAAAATAAAGACCGCTGGGAGCTGGAGCACGACGGCCATATTGATGGCTTCAAAGACCAGGCCCTGATTAGAACCCCCATCGCCCGTAAAAGAGACACCGACGTTGCCGGTTTTTAGCGTCTTTGCCGTTAGCGCGGCGCCGATGGCCAGGGGAGGGGCTCCCCCAACGATAGCGTTCGCTCCCAGCATTCCTTTCGACAGATCGGCAATATGCATCGACCCACCCTTACCGCGACATAACCCGCTGTCCTTGCCGAATATTTCGGCCATCATGCCGTGAATGTCGCACCCTTTAGCAATACAGTGGCCATGTCCACGGTGTGTTGAACCAATAAAATCTGCGCTCGTTAAATTTTCGCAGACCCCCACCGCGATGGCCTCCTCACCGGTGTAAAGGTGAATGAAGCCGGGAATATCACCGCTGGTATTTTCCTGATGCAACCGCTCTTCAAAGGTCCTGATCTCCCGCATCTTGCGGTAAGCCTGCAATAACGCCTGTTTGCTGAGCATGATTTAATTCTCCTCAATAAAGGTCACCCAGGCGGGGCCAACAGACAGGGCGGATAACCCTGGCCACACCCATGCAATGAATCTACGAGCGGTTAAAGGGAGTGCGAAGCCACCTTCATGGGGGGGTAGGTGGGGGTTTTCATGCTTGAGGTCAAACTTTCTAAATTTTGTGTAGCTATAAAGTTTGGCGGCCCCATGTCATCCCGGGGGCTGGCGTACAATTGAAAAAAAACAAAGCGAGTAGATAACCACGGATGAAGCCATCGGATTTTGAAAGTCGCCAATCACCATCACTGGTCTCCGGGCCATTGCGGCTGACGCGAGGCTTGCCGCTAATCCTGACCAAATTCGTCCCGCCTCGCTCCTCGATACAATTGCTGGAGCGCCCCCGGCTTCTTCAGCTTCTCAATCCCGTTCAGCAGTGCCGGCTGGGCGTCGTTTGCGCCGGCGCTGGATTTGGCAAAACCACGCTGTTGGCGCAATGGCATCAGCAGATGGTCGCCCAGGGGGAACGTATCGCCTGGCTGAGCCTCGATGAGGATGATGATGACGTATGGCAGTTTATTCCTTACCTGCTGCAAGCATTGCGTCCACTTTATGCTGACTGGGACGCCGATTTCTGGCGTGATATGGAAGAACAGAAGCTCTCCAGCTCCGAGCAGCTGCTGGCCGGGCTCATTAACCAGCTACACTACTGCCCGCATGACATATACCTGATTATCGACGACTTCCACGTGATTAACGATCGTGGGGTCTATGAAGCGCTGGGGTATTTACTCAAGCATGCGCCTGCCGCCTTGCATCTGATCATTGGCAGCCGTTTCCACCCCAATCTTGCGCTGAGCCAGCTGCAGGCCCAGGACCAACTGGTGGAGATCTATGATCGAGACCTGCAATTCACGCTCGAAGAAACGAAACACTATTTTAGCCGCACGGTTGCGCTACCCCTCAGCAACCACCATGCACAGCGGCTGCAGTCCGTGACTGAGGGCTGGATCGCAGGGATGAAGATCGCTTCATTGTCCGCAGAATTACAGCATGATCCCGAGCATCTGTTGCGCAATATGCATGGAGGAACACGGTCCATTGCCCGCTATCTTAAAGAGGTGGTCCTGGACCCGCTGCCGGAAGAGGTGCTTGATTTCCTGGTGAAAACGTCCTTCCTCAGTCGGTTAAATGCCGAACTATGCAATGCAGTGACTGGACGTGATGACAGTCAAGCGATGCTGGCATGGATTGAGCGACGCAACCTTTTTTTGTCAGCCCTTGACGAACAAGGCTACTGGTTCCGCTACCATCCTCTGTTGCAGGAAAATCTTCGGACCATGCTGCAGCAGAACAACGATATTGATCGCAAACAGCTACATGAATTAGCCAGTCATTGGTTCGTCGAACAGAAGCTGTGGTCTGAGGCGGTACGCCATGCGCTCAGCGCAGGCAAGCCGGTGCATAGCCCCGGGCAGGACGGCGCAAGCGCTCAGTCACTGGCGGAAGAAGGGGATATCGATACCCTGATCTCATGGATGCATCATTTACCGCCCAGCACCGATCCTGCGCGCATTGACCTGCAAATTAACCTGGCCTGGGCACTGGCGCATTATTTCCACTTTGATGAGTCGAGGCAGCTGCTTGATAACCTCGATCAGATGGTGCTTCATCACCGTGATGATTTAACCCGCAGCACCTGGTGTAAATTGCGCGTTGTGCGGGCAATTTGCGAAGCCTTTGCTGAAAACATCCCGGAGAGTCTGGCTATTGTTCAGCCATTGCTGGCCGAAGTGCCCTGCGGCGACACCTGGGTTGATGGTCTGATATGCAATATTCTCAGCTATTGCCATGTTGTTAACCAGCGCTATCACGACGCGCTTGAGGTTCAACAGCATATGCCCTCTCCGGAAAGTCCTTTAGATAATCTGTTTGTCTCGGTTTATCGCGCGTTTATCATTGCCCAGTGCCATCTTTGTCAGGGGGATCTGGGAAAAGCCGGGTGGTACGCAGAGAAAACGTTGCGCCAGGCTGAATGTTATACCGGCACCCAGTCGACCAGTGGCGCGACGCTGGCGCCGCTGCTGGCGGAGATAGCATATGAATGTCAGAGGGCTGACTCGCCCGAGCATCTGTTAGCCGACCGGCTCGAATTCATCGACCGGTTCAGTCCACCCGACGCGCTGAGTCGTTGCTATACCTATCTCGCGCGTCAGGCCTTAGATAGCGATATGCCCTATGAGGCCGAGCGATTGCTGGAGCATGCGCAGCGCCTTGCGGTGTCTCGCGGCTGGCAACGGCTCCAGGCCATGATGTTAGCCGAGCAGGTGAGGGTGCGACTGCAGCGCGGCAATTTCACCGGCGCAGAGCAACTGCAACGGCAGCTTGAACAAATGGCCGCCAGCTTCAGAATGGATGCCGAACATCCCTGCCAACGCGCCATCGTTATGTCTGCATCCCTTAGCCGCAGCCGGCTTCTTCTCGCCAGAGGCCAGGCGCCGCAAGCCTGCATTTTACTGGCTGAGATGGTCTCCGATCAGGAAAGCCGGGGGGACAGGTTAACCGCAGCGCGTCTGCGTACGCTCTGGTCATTAGCCTTGTGGAACAGCGGCAAAACTGCCGCTGCGCGCACGACATTTCAGCCAGTGCTGCAGCTGGCCGAACAACAGCACCTCAAGGGCCTCTTTCTTGACGCTGGCGATACCTTGCAACCTTTGCTTATCGGTATGAATGAATCCTCTTCGGCTTGTACAGAGGAAGGGGGAGTGCAAGGTCCTTGGGTAGACAAGCGCGCGCTTGCAGATGGAACACCGTTTAATAGTGGAAGCCCCGATATTCCTGGGGAGCTCAGTGAGCGAGAGTTGCAGATATTACAACTGATCGCTGAAGGTCAGATGAACAAAGAAATCGCTCGCTCCCTCGCTATTTCTGCCGAGACGGTCAAATGGCACATCAAAAACATCTACGCGAAGCTTAAAGTGAATAGCCGCACTCAAGCGATGAGCCGGGCGCTGGAGATGAAATTACTGGATTAATGGTTTGAACAGGGGGGGCTGGACGCAAAATATTATACAGACGGCGTTGCTTATAGCCACTTTCTTAACGGGGCTATGAGCCATGGATAGACGGGCTTTACGCATAGCGATCTCCTTCGTTGGCAGATTGATTATGCCGGATGATTTCTAAATATGAATGGCTCGATTATGCGGGATACTTACAATACCAATCAACGCGACGTAAGCCAGTCAGTTAGCTAGTGATGGGATTGAGTTGACAAAAGTTGTCACTCGCTACCCTCGACATCAGAGATTCTTGAGTGTACGCACTCTAAGTTACAGTTACCTCAATTCATCAACTTCGTAAGCTCTCTATTGTGGCCAACACTCTCGTCATGAATACCTGCGTGTTAGTCGAGAGTTTAGCCTGTCTATCTCATCCATAACTTTGCTGTACTCTTTGGCTAATTTTGATGGCAATTCAATACGTCCATGCTGGTTCGCTAAGTCGCCAGTATTTAAGATTTCAAATCGTTTCCTGGCAAGGTACAACCACCTGATCACGTCGGGGTCATCAACCAGAGCTTGACGGATATTATCTACCTGCTTACCTGTGTAAATTCTTGTGTAATCAGGGAGAAACAGAATGCTGTCCACCCTATAAGGGTATGGGGTGATATCTAGCATATCTCCTGCATCATTCTCCCAGATGCAGTGGAACTCTGCCTCAATATAAACTCCTGTTATCTGCCAGATAGCCCAACCGTAGACGGCCTTGCCGCCATGCTGTTCAATAGCCCGTTCGACATTAAAAAAACAGTCCATCTCTTCCGCTCCCGGAAAAGGATCGTTGTTCAGTAATACGGGTTGGATGCCAGGAACAATCTTTTGGCAAAATTCCTTTGTTTCAGGCGCAGCTAACGGTGCAGCAATTGGATGGCGCATATTATTTCCTTATATTTTAACCAAATGGAAAATTTCATAGTAAAACGAGTTACTGAGACTGTCATATAGTATTACCAGCGCGCGAATCAATTAACCTTTTCACCATACTATTGGTTTCTACTGTCATTTAAAAGCGGAACATAAGAGTAGCATGGCGGAGGCGGTGGAGTTGACTGCGTACGTAGCTACATGTTCCGGTATTCTCTTTTCTTGAGTTCCAGCACCATGTGATGAACTTAAACGATTTCTTAAAGTTGCAATCAACATCAATGGTTGTTCCCAAAACTGATCCAATTGCCCATTAGCTAGCAAGGTTCTTAGCAAGGTTGAAGCTGTATCTGTCGGCTTGAACGGTAAAGAATTCTTCTCACAAAGAACTTTCATTACACTTTCGAAGGCGCTGCCACATTTTGTTAGGCAGTCTCTATAATCTCCCTTCCTATGATCTTCCAAAGCCTTTAGGTATTCTTCATTAGCATTTTTGAATATTGGTGCTGTAAGCAAACGGAGCGCGGGTTCCATCGCATTTTGATGCACTAATTCACTATCTTTACGAATGATTTGTGGATACTCAACAATGCGCACACCTGTGGCCGGTGAACCATATAACATGGTTTCATATTCTTCTGTAGAATAATTAGTCAGGTGATAAGGAAGTGCATCAATACTGAAAAACTGATTAATAGTGGGTATAAGTGGATTATCAGGCCAAGAGACTCCACGGAGATTTGAACGGAAAATGAGCTCTATCAAATCCAAACAATTCTCATCTGGACAAGTAAGGAAGAAATTAACCAAATCATCTGTTGGTGAGGAATGAGCAGTTGATCCTGATAGACCGAACTTGCCATAAAGATAAGCGGCTTGCTGATGAAGTTCCCTAAGAAATGGAGTGAAATCATATTGGAGTTTATCACGCAGAAGCAATAACACCCGATTTCTGAATTCTTCTGTTAATGGTTTAACTTCAACAATACTGCTGGCTTTTTCTCGTCTAGAAAATACTTCGAATAACTTCTCAAACATGGCAGCCTCCAGGGCATTTGAAGCTATTGATAAGTACTATAGTTGCCGTTGGCGCGAAGGAAATCGCATCGTCATCCCTGTATGAAAAGTGCACTCAGGAACAGCTCCAATAATCTGTTATTTAGATACCATTTTTCAAGCTCTCAAGCATTGATTTGTGGCACATTGCAAGGATTGCAAATGCTACCATAAAAAATAAATTTCATTAAAATTCATATGGATAGATGATTATTCAATATGTTTCTGAAATATAAATGAGAAAATGCCCCGAGCTGGAAAAGTGTCCAGTTATCGGCTAATGCTAAGAAATACGAGGGTTTTTATGATGAATGAAGGAAGTGTAAAGCACGCTGAAAGCCGTATGAATACAGGCCTGAAGGCAGAAGTGTAAGATGGCGATGTATCGAAATGTTAAGGTTCACGCAGGGAAAAACAAAATGTGTAAAGTAATGATCGTGATCCAAGCCAGCTACCCAAGAATCATGACTGGTCTGATGCTCCTGCTACTACACAAGGTCAGGAGCAGTGGCAGGAACGGAGCAGGAGAGGCTAAATTTCAAGCCATTGATTTTATTGCTTAACCATGAATTTGTTGATAAAGACCTTTTTCAAAAGTAGTCTTGCTGTACCAGTGTTTTTATAAACTTCAACTAGGAATAATCATGAATACATGGAAAGCCGCTTATGATGCACTAGATGATTTATCTGATTATAATGATAATGCATTAGGCTTATTTGCTCTCGGATTGCGTTTTGGTTTAGATGACTTAATCTTATTGTCTTGAAACTATTCTAGATCGTTCAGTTCCAAATTTATTTAGAATATCTTTTGGAGTTAAATGCACTCCAACTAAAGCAATTTAAAATTGGAAGCCAGTAATTGATACATTGATTCCATTTGTAGAACATCTGAATTCAGCTATCAATAATGGATTAAAAAATCAAAGTGACATCGAACAAGCAGTAAGCACATTCAATTCAGTAGCAAAATCAACGCGAACATTTAATTCAGCTGTTTTTGATATTTTAAAAAATAAGATTGTTGCGCCATAAAATTATATGATCTTAAATCTAAGATAAGGCTGTTATGAAAGAGGGCATCTAATCTAGATATTAGATACCCTTTTTATTTCTATAGCATTGAATAATGAGGGTTCTCATGATTTTTAATGTATGTTCTTGTATGAACATCCTTTCGTCCCATCCGTGCAGGCCGTGAGCTGGCCTGACAACATCCGTAACCATAAGCCATCAAAGTAGCAATATTGCCCAAAAGACAAGACAGGCGGGGCTACAAGGTAACACATGCTATTAGCATACCTTTGCATTGAGCCACAAACAATTTCACTGTATATGCCACAATTTTGCCACACGCACAACGCGCAAAAATGCACATTCGTGTTAAAAAAGCAAAACAATGCAACGGTAACCAGATGATTTTATTAGAAAAGATGGTGCCGATAATAGGAGTCGAACCTACGACCTTCGCATTACGAATGCGCTGCTCTACCAACTGAGCTATATCGGCCCTGCAAGAGGTGTTCACGAGCGTGAATCACGAGGCAAAAGGTTAGAACTTAGCGGGCGATGCGTCAATAGTCAGTGGAATCAACTGCCTATTTTTGCATCGCCCGTTCTCATTTACGCACGAATGGTATCGTCGCCGAAACCGATCCACTTATAGGTGGTTAACGCTTCCAGCCCCATCGGGCCGCGGGCGTGCAGCTTCTGGGTGCTGACCGCCACTTCCGCGCCGAGGCCGAACTGGCCGCCGTCGGTGAAGCGGGTGGAGGCGTTCACATAGACCGCGGAAGAGTCCACTTCATTGATAAAGCGGTTGGCGTTACGCAGGGTGCGGGTCAGGATGGCGTCGGAGTGCTGGGTGCCATGCTCGCGGATATGGGCGATAGCCTCATCCATATCGGCCACCACTTTGACGTTCAGATCCAGCGACAGATACTCGTCGTCATACTGCTCCGCTTTCACCGGCTCGACCTTCGCTGGGCCGTTTTGCAGCGCGGGCAGGGCGGAGGGGGCGGCGTGCAGGGTGACGCCGCTCTCGGCCATCTGCTTGCTTAACGCCGGCAGGAAGGTGTCGGCGATGTTGCGGTGTACCAGCAGCGTTTCCACGGTATTGCAGGTGCTCGGCCGCTGGGTCTTGGCGTTGACGATGATCTTCAGCGCAGGGGCGATCTCGGCGGTTTCATCAACGAAGATATGGCACACGCCAATCCCGCCGGTGATCACCGGGATCGTTGACTGCTCGCGGCACAGCTTGTGCAGGCCCGCGCCGCCGCGGGGGATCAGCATATCGATGTATTTATCCATCTTCAGCATTTCCCCCACCAGCGCGCGATCCGGGCTCTCGATAGCCTGTACCGCGGCGGCCGGCAGACCGCACTCCTGCAGCGCCTGCTGGATCACCTTCACCGTGGCGGCGTTGGTGCGCCAGGTCTCTTTCCCGCCGCGCAGGATCGCCGCGTTACCGGTTTTCAGACACAGGGAGGCGACGTCGACCGTCACGTTGGGACGCGCTTCATATATCACGCCAATCACCCCCAGCGGGACGCGGCGACGTTCAATACGCAGACCGCTGTCCAGCAGCCCGCCGTCGATCACCTGGCCGACCGGGTCGGCCAGATTGCACACCTGGCGCACATCGCTGGCGATGCCGCTCAGACGCGCCGGGGTCAGCGCAAGGCGATCGAGCATCGCTTCACTCAGGCCATTGGCGCGAGCTTCCGCTAAATCTTCCGCGTTGGCGCGCAGAATATCGTCGGTCTGCGCTTCCAGATAATCGGCGATCTTTTCCAGTACCTGGTTCTTTTCCCGGCTGGAGAGTAACGCCAGCTGCCAGGAGGCCGCTTTGGCGGCAATGCCCATTTGTTCCAGCATTTTCAGCTCCTTAACGGATGATCATATCATCGCGGTGGACGGCCACCGGGCCGTATTCATAGCCCAGAATGGCATCGATTTGCTGCGAGTGCTGGCCGGCGATAAGGCGCAGCGCGTCGCTGTTGTAGCGGCTGACGCCGTGCGCGATATCGCGTCCTTCGCTATTGCGGATGCGGATCACTTCGCCGCGGGAGAAGTTGCCGCTGACGATTTTGATGCCTTTTGGCAGCAGCGAGCTGCCTCGTTCGAGGATCGCCTGGGTCGCGCCCGCATCGACGGTCAGTTCACCGGCCGGCGGGGCGCCGAAGATCCAGCGCTTACGGTTCTCCAGCGGAGACTCCTGCGCGTGGAAGCAGGTGCCTACCGGCAGACCTTCCATCGCGTGGCCGATGACGTCCGGGCGGTTGCCGGCGGCGATAATAGTATCAATCCCCGCGCGGCAGGCGACGTCCGCGGCCTGCAGCTTGGTGCCCATGCCGCCGGTGCCGAGTCCGGAGACGCTGTCGCCGGCGATGGCGCGCAGCGCGTCGTCGATGCCGTAGACGTCTTTAATCAGCTCCGCCTGTGGGTTGCTGCGCGGGTCGGCGGTGAACAGGCCAGGCTGGTCGGTTAACAGCAGCAGCTTATCCGCCCCGGCGAGGATCGCGGCCAGCGCGGAGAGATTGTCGTTATCGCCCACTTTGATTTCCGCGGTGGCGACGGCGTCATTTTCGTTAATGACCGGGACGATGCTGTTATCCAGCAGGGCGCGCAGGGTGTCGCGGGCGTTGAGGAACCGTTCTCTGTCTTCCATGTCGGCGCGAGTCAGCAGCATCTGGCCAACGTGAATGCCATAGATAGAAAACAGCTGTTCCCACAGCTGGATCAGACGGCTTTGTCCCACCGCCGCCAGCAGCTGCTTGGAGGCGATGGTGGCGGGCAGTTCCGGGTAACCAAGGTGCTCGCGCCCGGCGGCAATGGCCCCGGAGGTCACGATGACAATACGGTGTCCCATGGCGTGCAGCTGTGCGCACTGGCGCACGAGCTCGACGATATGGGCGCGGTTCAGGCGACGGGACCCGCCTGTTAAAACACTGGTGCCCAGTTTTACCACCAGCGTCTGGCTTTCACTCATGATTCTCTGCCGTTCAAAAGGAATATCGATATCGAGCTGATGTTGTAGCAGGAGTCGGCCCGCTTGCCAACACCCGGGGCGGCGGGCGCGCCATTTTATTGCGCGGGATCGGGCATTCTGGAGAGGGAGTATGACAAAAATATGTCAGATACATTTAAATACGCTTTTTTATAAAAAGTTCCACCTTGTCATAAATATTTAATCTCCCGGCGTTAAAAAACCTCCTGTTTTTGATGGGCGAGCGCCCGCAATTGAATAGCGCGTATAAATAAATCACCAGGACTGAATAATGAAAAAGAGTACTCTGGCATTAATGATGATGGGCTTTGTGGCTTCAACGGCGACGCAGGCAGCGGAAGTTTATAATAAGAACGCGAACAAGCTGGATGTGTACGGCAAGATCAAAGCCATGCATTACTTCAGCGACTATGACAGCAAGGATGGCGATCAGACCTACGTGCGTTTCGGTATTAAAGGCGAAACGCAGATTAACGAAGACCTGACCGGCTATGGCCGTTGGGAATCTGAATTCTCCGGTAACAAAACCGAGAGCGACTCCAGCCAGAAGACTCGTCTGGCGTTCGCCGGGCTGAAGCTGAAGAACTACGGCTCCTTCGACTACGGCCGTAACCTTGGCGCCCTGTACGACGTGGAAGCCTGGACCGATATGTTCCCGGAATTCGGCGGCGATTCCTCTGCTCAGACCGATAACTTTATGACCAAGCGCGCCAGCGGCCTGGCGACCTACCGCAACACCGACTTCTTCGGTCTGGTGGATGGCCTGGATATGACCCTGCAGTACCAGGGTAAAAACGAAGGTCGTGAAGCGAAGAAACAGAACGGCGACGGCGTCGGCACCTCGTTAAGCTATGACTTCGGCGGCAGCGACTTCGCCGTCAGCGCGGCCTACACCAGCTCCGACCGTACCAACGATCAGAACCTGCTGGCTCGCGGTCAGGGTTCGAAAGCGGAAGCCTGGGCGACCGGCCTGAAATATGACGCCAACAACATCTATCTGGCGACCATGTACTCTGAAACCCGCAAGATGACCCCGATCAGTGGCGGCTTTGCCAACAAAGCGCAGAACTTTGAAGCGGTGGCGCAGTATCAGTTCGACTTCGGTCTGCGTCCGTCCCTCGGCTATGTGCTGTCGAAAGGGAAGGATATTGAAGGGGTGGGGAGTGAAGATCTGGTTAACTACATTGACGTGGGCCTGACCTACTACTTCAACAAAAACATGAACGCCTTCGTGGATTACAAAATCAACCAGCTGAAAAGCGATAACAAACTCGGCATCAACGATGACGACATCGTCGCGCTGGGCATGACCTACCAGTTCTGATCTACTTCAGAACTATCCGCCGCAGCCCTGGCTGCGGCTTTTTTTTAGCGGCGGTTCTTCGCCAGATGCAGGGTGTCGCTGTTCATGGTGATCTGCGCGTTATACTCCTTCGGCAGACGGCGCGCCTGATAGAACGCCGACTCCCAGTAAGGGTTGTCCAGCGAAGAGCGCATCACGCCCTGGCTGCTCGAAGCGTGAAGGAAATTATGATCGGTATCGTAAAAGCCAACGTGCATGCCGGCCCGGGTGCGGAAGAAAACCAGATCGCCGGGACGTAAATCGCGCTTATTGACCCGCACGCCCATGTGCAACAGCTCGCGGGTGGTGATCCGCTCCATCGGCAGGTTAAAGCGATCCTTCAGCGTGCGCCAGACGAAACCCGAGCAGTCGACGCCGCTTTGTTCAGTCCCGCCCCATTCATAGGGGGTTCCCTGCCAGGTGTGCATCTGGTCATGCAGGGCCGCCACCACCGGGATCAGATCGTCCGATCCGCTATCAATGGTCATATCCGCATGAGATTTTGTGTGTTTTGCCTGTTTCGGTGAGGAGGAGCATCCTGCCAACAACAAAAAAGGAATTAACAAGAGAGCATGCTTCAGTTTTGGCTTCATATCGTTATTTTCGAAGTAGCAAGCAGACTGCTTTGTTTTATAGCCGATTAAAAAGAACGGCTAAATAACCTGATGCCGCCTTTACGTTTATTTACGATTAAAAATAAACAACGATGGGATGGATCAGCCATAAAGGGCAGTTGTCACTTCGCAACAGTCTGTGCCAGGATTCTGTCATCAACATCTCACGAGGCATTCCATGACGCATAACGCCATCGCCACCGAGACTTTACCCGGCGCCGCTTTCGACGCGGGGTGGATGACGTCTGCGCCTCATTATTGCTTCGCCACGCTCTGCCCACCGCCTCCCCCTCCAGACCGGGTTGTTTTCGGCGCTTAACGCCGTCTTTCCAGGCGCTTACCTGCCGGTATGACGCTTGATACCTTGTGTTTGACGTTCGGGAGCATGCTATGCACGTTCGCTATTCTCTGCTCGCCTCGCAGGCGACAACGGCCACCTTTGTGCTGCTGTGGGGCAGCGCGGCCATTTTCACCCGCTGGGGACTGGACAACGCCTCGCCGATGGCGCTGCTGGTCTTTCGTTTTCTGGTTGCCCTGGCAGCGCTGGCGCCGCTGGCCATCGCCCGTCGACGCTGGCTGCCCGCGCCGGGCACTCGCCTGCAGACAGCGGCCACCGGCCTGATGCTGATTGGCGGCTATTCGGTCTGTTACTTCGAGGCGATGGCCAACGGCGTGACGCCGGGGCTTATCGCCACCATCATGGGGATCCAGCCCATCCTTACGCTTTGCGTGGTGGAGCGCCGCCTGCAGGGGCGGCGGCTGTTGGGGCTGCTGATTGCCCTGGCGGGGCTGGTGCTGCTGGTGTGGCGCAGCCTGGCGATGTCGCCGATGGCGATGACAGGGATCCTGTTTGCGCTGGCGGCTCTGCTGCTGATGACCTTTGGCGCGCTGTGGCAAAAGCGCAGCCGCCAGTCGCCGGCGGATGTCCTGCCGCTGCAGTATGCCGTTAGTCTGGGGCTGTGCCTGTTGATCGCCCCGGTCAGCGGCTTCCGGTTTACCGTTAACGCCGGGTTGATTATTCCGGTGCTGTTTCTCGGGCTGCTGATTTCGGTGGTCGCTCAGCTGCTGCTGTACCGTCTGCTGAGCGCGGGGAATATCGTCAATGTCACCAGCCTCTTTTATCTGGTGCCAGCGATCACGGCGCTGCTGGATTATCTGCTGCTGGGCAATCGGCTGCCGGCGGCGGCGATGGTCGGTATGGTGGCGATCGTCGGCGGGATCGTGCTGGTGTTCCGCACCGGCAAGGTCCGCGCCGGCTGACGGCGAGCCGGGCGCGGTGGCGTCCGGTTCATTTTCCTGTCATCTTTTTTACGCATGCTCCCGGCAGCTTATTTTGACCAGTAAGGGAAGGTACCATGGGCAACACGCTGACGATTTTCGATCTCGATAACACCCTGATACAGGGCGATAGCAGTACGATCTGGAGCCAGTTTATGGTTCGCGAAGGGCTGGCGACGCAGAAGGGGTATCTTGCCCGCGAGGCGCGGCTGATGGCGGATTATGACCGGGGAGAGATGAATATCGCCGATTATGTGGCCCTGATCCAGGCCCCGCTGGCCGGAATACCGAAATCGGACGTAGACGCGCTGGTGGCCCGCTGCGTGCGTGAGGCGATCCTGCCCCGGGTCTATCCGCAGGCGTGGGAACTCATTCGTCGTCTGCGGGCCGAGGGGGAGCAGATGCTGATTATCTCCGCCTCGGTTAGCCTGCTGGTGCAGGCGGTGGCCGCCGCGCTGGAGATTGAGCAGGCGCTGGGCATTGACGTGGCGATGGTCGACGGCGGCTACAGCGGGGCGATTGCCGGGATCCCCAGCTATCAGCAGGGAAAGGTGGCGCGTCTGGCGCAGTGGCGTAAGGCGCATCCGCAGTATGACGACGAGGTGACTTTTTACACCGATTCCATTAACGATCTGCCGCTGTGCCTGCATGCGGATCGTGTGCGGCTGGTCAATCCCTGTCCGCAGCTGCAGGCGGCCGGTGCCGGATATGGCTGGCCGGTGCTGAGCTGGCGGCTGGAATAGCGGAGCGGATAAATGTTTCTGCGGGTTCAGTCGTTGTCGGCCGGATAAGGCGTGAGCCGCCATCCGGCATAAAGGCGGCTTCGTGCCGGCGGTCGTTGCCCGGCGGCGCTGCGCTTGCGCGGGCCTACGGGGGGTGAGCCTGTGAGAGGAACTTGTAGGCCGGGTAAGGCGCAGCCGCCACCCGGCAACATCACGGGTACCGCGCCTGACGTCTCGCCCGGCGGCGCTGCGCTTGCGCGGGCCTACGGGGTGTGAGCCTGTGAGTGGATCCTCCAGGCCGGGTAAGGCGCAGCCGCCACCCGGCAACATCACGGGTACCGCGCCTGACGTCTCGCCCGGCGGCGCTGCGCTTGCGCAGGCCTGAACGCCAGCTGGACTCTTTCCTGGAGAGGGGAAGCACTGCCGTGTGGTTGTTTATGTTATCTGTGGCTTCAGCGTAGTTTGCGCTCCCGGCTAGTCTTCTGCGTTATATCCCTTATGGCGCAGGGAGCGCACAGGGGGCGGCCAGTCGCCGCCGCCCCCTGTACCCCCGGGCTCCGGCCAGCAAAATCGCCACTGCGTGGTGCCTTCGACTTATCCCTGCAGGCTTCGGGTCGGGCCGAGGCAGCGTCCGTGCAAAACACGGCCCTCAGCCCGCATCCATGCGGGCTGCCCCGGCCTTCCGGGAACGTCTCAGCGATTTTGAGGCCGCCAGTACCGGCAGTTTCAGTCGCACAAGTGGGTGAATCAACGACAGGTCGCACGAACCCTCCAGGCCGGGTAAGGCGCAGCCGCCATCCGGCATAAAGGGGGCTTCGTACTGGCGGTCATTGCCCGGCGGCGCAGTTGCTTGCCGGGCCTACAGTCAGTCAGTGCCGGACGAGTAGGCCGGGTAAGGCGCAGCCGCCACCCGGCACAAAGGCGCGCTAGCGTTCCTCCTGATACAGCGGCACTACGGCGCCGCCGATATAGCGACGGCGCAGCCAGGCGGAGAGGGTGTCCATGATCATCACCACCGCCACCAGCAGCAGCGTGATAAACATCACCACATCCCAGTTCCACAGGCGCATATTCTCGGCATAGATAAGCCCGATACCGCCGGCGCCGACGAAGCCCAGCACCGCCGCGGAGCGGGTGTTGGATTCAATCTGGTACAGGCTCAGCGCGAGGAAGGTCGGGAACGACTGGGTAAAAATGCCAAAACGATGCTTTTGCAGGCCGTTCGCGCCCACGGCGGTCAGCCCGCGCCCGGGGGAGCGGTCCACGGCTTCGTGTCCTTCCGCGTACAGCCGTCCCAGCAGACCGGTGTCCTGCATGATGATCGCCAGCACCCCGGCCAGCGGCCCGAGGCCTACCGCGCGCACGAAAATCAGCCCCCAGATAGCCATGTCGATCCCGCGCAGCACATCAAACAGGCGGCGCATCAGCAGGGCGAGGGTCCCCAGCACCACGCCGCGCATGATGTTGCGGGCGGCGAAGAAGGAGAGCAGCAGCGCCAGCACCGTGGCGGTGAGCGTCCCGGCGAAGACGATAGCCAGGGTAATGCCGATTTGCGTGAAGTAATAGCCAAACGGCCAGTTCCAGAAGTCGTGCCAGACGAACATCCGCGCCAGATAGCGGCCAATCTGCTGCAGGCCGGTGGTCAGCTGTTCGCCGCTGATGCCGAACTGCAGAAAAAACCAGACGTAATAGAGCACGCAGGCCAGCGCCACCAGCCCGACGTAGCGCAGGTAGCGCCCCTGGACCTGATAGAGCTGTTTATGCTGCCGACGGCTGGCGGCGATATCCGGTTGCATGTGCCAGACGCTCATTTCTTACCCTCCAGTACCCACAGGCGCAGACGACCGGACAGTATGTCCAGCGCCGACACCACCAGAATGATCAGCAGCAGGGTGATGCTCACCTGATCGTAGCGGTCGAGCTTGATGTTGGTCATCAGCTCCTGGCCGATGCCGCCCGCGCCCACCAGCCCGAGAATGGTCGACGAGCGGAAGTTGATTTCAAGCCGCATAAAGCCGTAGGAGAGAAACAGCGGTTTCACCTGCGGCCACAGGGCGAAGCGAATTTTTTGCAGCGGCGATGCGCCGCAGGCCGCCAGGCCGCGTACCGGTTTGTTTTGCGCGCTTTCCACCGCCTCGTAGAACAGTTTGGTCAGACTGCCGACGGTATGCAGCATGAGCGCCAGAAAGCCCGGGATCGCGCCGATGCCGAACGCCATCACAAAGATCACCGCCCACGCCAGCTCGGGCATGGTGCGCAAAAACGTTACCAGCACGCGAATGGCAAAACGCACCGGCGCCGGGGACCAGGCGTTATTGGCGGCGAGAAACGCGAAAACCGTGGCAATGGCGACCGCCACCAGGGTTGAGGCCAGCGCCAGCTGCAGGGTTTCCCAGATCAGCGGCAGCTGGATCGGCAGGCGATAGCCCCACCAGGCCAGCGACCCTTTGGTCTGCACGTCGGCGAACAGGTTGCCGGCGCTCAGGGGCGGAATGGTCTCTGCCATATAGTCCAGGAAGTGGGGCAGCGAGTGCCAGATAGTCAGCAGATTAAATTCCGCGGCGCTGCCGGCGGCAAAATAGAGCGCCAGCAACAGCAGCGACCAGCAGACGGCATCGCGTTTTTGCCGCGAGCGTATCTGCTGGTAATAGCGTTCAAATTCGATGTGGGTCGTCTTCATGCGTCGGGGATCTTCAACGTAGCGCCGCCGCTCACCTCAGGGCAAGCCGGCGGCGTTGAGGCAGGATTAACGCGCGCTCACCAGCTCGCGTTTCATATCGATAATCTGCTGGAAATCAGCCACGCTGCCCGGGCCGATGTGCTGCGTACCGCCCATCGCTTTGATAAAGCAGGCGTGATCCTCAGTATCCAGTTTTTTCACCGCCGCCACGACCTTCGCCTTAAAGTCCGACGGCAGCGCATTGCTCACCAGGATCGGGCCGTTCGGGATCAGCGGCGATTGCCAGATAATGCGGATCTGCTTCATCAGATCCGGATGATCCATGCGAATCAGGCGGTTGAACGCGCCCGTGGTGTAGCCGGTGTTGTAATCGCCAACCATCGAGGCCCAGGTCACCGCTCCCGCGAACTGGCCATTCAGCACGCCGAGGATGTCCTGCTCGTGGCCACCGGAGAAGGTGACGCTGGAGAAGGTGTTGTTGTATTTGTTGTCGGCGTTGCCGCCAAATTTTTCTTTAAACGCATGGTTAGGGATCAGATACCCGGAAGTGGAATCCGGGTCGGCGAAGCCAAAGGCTTTGCCTTTTAAATCGTCCAGCGTTTTATACGGGGAGTCGGCTTTGACAATCACCACCGAGTGATAGCCGCGAGACTGATCTTTGTCGTCCACGGCGATGCCGACGATATCCACCGCTTTTGGGTTATTGAGATAAACCGAGGCGTAAGAGGAGGGGGACATGCTCAGCACCACGTCGACTTTACCCCCCAGCAGACCCTGAATCACCCCGGAATAGTCGGAAGAGTTACGCAGTTTGGTATCCACGTTCAGCTCTTTATCGAGGAAGGTCTTCACGCACTGGTTATCGCCGATTTGCTGGGTGGCGTTCTGGCCGCCGAGAATGCCCAGATTCAGCTCTTTCGGCTGCGCCGCCGCTGCCTGCCATGCCATCATCATGCCCGCGACCATTGCGGATAAACGAACTGCGCCAGTCATATATTTTTTCATTATCTTGCCCGTGTGAGTGAAATTAATGCAATTGGCTAACGTCATCGCCGTACAGCTGCTGCAGTACATCCTGCGTCAGCCGGGCGGGGTGATCGTCAAAAATAAGCTGTCCGTTGGCGACGCCGATAACCCGGGTGCAGTAGGACCTGACCAGCTCCACCGAATGCAGGTTGACCATCACGCTGATGCCCTGCTCGCTAATCTCGCGCAGCACATCCATGATGCGCTGAGTGTTTTTCGGATCCAGCGAGGCGACAGGCTCGTCGGCCAGCAAGATCCCGGGGTTTTGCATCAGCGCCCGGCAGATCGCCACCCGCTGCATCTGCCCGCCGGAGAGGTTCTCCGCCCGCTGCAGCGCGTGCGGCAGCATGTTCATCCATTCAAGCAGCGCAATGGCGCGTGCCCGGTCGGCAGCGGGAAAGATTTTAAACAGCGATTTCAGGGTTGAAGTCTGGCTGAGGCGGCCCAGCAGAACGTTGGTGAGTACGTCGAGGCGCGGCACCAGGCAGAAGTCCTGAAAGATCATCCCGCAGTGGCTGCGCCAGGCGTTGAGCGCGCGGCCTTTCAGCCGGGAGACATCGTGCGGGGTACCGACTTCCGGGTAGCTAAGAATTTCGCCGCCGCTGGCGCTGTGGGTGCCATTGAGAACATGCAGGAGCGTCGATTTACCGGCGCCGGAACGGCCAATAACCCCGACCATTTCACCGGCGTGCAGGTCAAAGCTGATGCCGTCCAGCACCTTGTGCTGAGCCTCGTAGGCTTTACTCAGGTTGCGCACGCTTAAGACCTTCCGCTGCCGGCCGGCATTGAGATCGGTGAACGGCTGGAAATCAGTTTCGGCCACCGCGGCAAGAGAGCTGTTCATAAGAGTGTCCAGGTTCGTCATTAACTGGCCACTATTAATAGGTCTTTATGTGAAATTTCGATGACGGTATTGCGAACAAACCGTGAACAGGCGGGAAAGGGCGGCGGTGAGCGGTCCACCCGCGCGCGCGTGGCGCGCTGGCGAAGCGCCGAAAAGCGGCTATGCTTTCGGGGACGCGGAGACAGGCGCCCCTTGACGGCCAGAATCCTCGTCAATCTTCGTTTAATCTTGCTGATAAGAACTGTTATATCGAATAGATAATGCGTCTGCCTTTGTTTAGCATTCAACATTCCGCAGGTATTAACATATACATAACTATTTTGTGCGGCAGGTTAATCTATTCATGAGTCTTATGTGTTGGTGAATCATCCTGGTTATTGCTAGTTTTTGGATTTATATTCTTTATTTTTTAATAAACTTGGTCTATTCGACAGCTTCACTCTACCCTCCATTGGCTTTGTTGAATAAATCAGATTTCGGGTAAGTCTCCCCCGTAGCGGGTTGTGTTTTCAGGCAATACGCACGCTTTCAGGCATACCTGCTTTCGTCATTTTGTTCAGCGC
>NZ_JCAXWU010000020.1:0-81002 GCF_059759695.1 Klebsiella sp. M041 | reverse complement strand
CGCTGAACAAAATGACGAAAGCAGGTATGCCTGAAAGCGTGCGTATTGCCTGAAAACACAACCCGCTACGGGGGAGACTTACCCGAAATCTGATTTATTCAACAAAGCCCCGATACCCTGATATTTTTTGAACAGCTTACTGAAGTAATAGGGGCTGAGATAAACGTGAGCGGCGACGTCTTCCAAGCGAAGCTCGTCGGATAAATGGGCGTCAATGTAGCGCAGCGCCTTCTTCATTTTGCTGTCATGAGGGCTGGCGACCCGGCTGGCGCGCGCAGGTTCCGACTGCTGGGGATTATCTTTAATCACCACAAAGTTGAGCTGTTTTTTCAGGCAGTTTTCAACGATAAGCTTCAGTAAATCAGCAGAAGCAATCACTCTGGCGTAGTCCATTTCCGGCACGTCGCGAAACGCTTTAAGCAGCTCAGGGTCGGCCTGCCAGCGGTCATCCACGTTGAGGATATCGACCAGTTCAACATCGTTGCTTAAGCGCACCTGGCCGCAAAGCACAAAGCCCACAAGGTGCCCGGCGATAACCAGAGGAATGGAAAAATCGGTTAACCCGGCGTGGCAGCGGTAGATACAGAGCTGATCGGTTTTAGACGCCTCAAGCCCGCCGCAGCGGTCGCTCATTCGACAGCGGGTGCTGTGCTGGGGATGCTGGCGCATCAGCTGGCAAAAAGGGGTGAAGTTAAACAGTTCAGATATTTCATCACCATGAATATTGACGACCACCACCGCCAGACTGGTGGCCTGCGCAAAATCCTGTGCGATTTTATTAATGAGTTCTGAGTTCAGTGTGCTCGCAGAAATCATGATAAAACCTCTCAGTTAATTTTTTGTTATAAATAAAACATTTCTTTAATATTTACTTCCTTTCATCATCCATTGCCGCCAACGATAAAAGAATAATACGATAGCAAAAGTCTCCCATCCGTGGGAGACGTTTTTGGCGAGTTCGTGATACCGGTTCATGAAAATTTTTGGCTATTTCAGCCGTGACCTTAATCCTCTAATTTACAGGTATTACACGGTAGATTATTACCAATCAGATAACGATAGATGGCCGCGCCGAGACAGGCGCCGATCAGTGGCGCAATAATCGGCACAATAAAGTACGGAATATCCCTTCCGCCGGTCATCGCGATATCGCCCCAACCCGCCATCCACGTAAACAGCTTCGGCCCAAAATCACGCGCCGGATTCATCGCAAAGCCGGTCAGCGGCCCGGTTGAAGCGCCAATGACCGCCACCAGCAGGCCGATCAGCAGCGGGGCCAGCGGCCCTTTCGGTACGCCGTTGCCGTCGTCGGTCAGCGCCATAATCATCCCCATCAGCATGGAGGTGATCACCACTTCAACCAGCGCCGCATGCCAGATGCTCAGCGATGCCGCCGGGTAGGTGCTGAAAATACTCGCCAGCTGCAGGCTCTCTACGCTGCCGCGAGCGATATGGTGGGCGGATTCAAACTCGGTGAACATCGTGCTGTACAGCACATAGGCCAGCACCGCGCCGCCAAAGGCGCCGGCAACCTGTGAAACGATATAGGGGAAAACTTTTCGTCCGGGAAAGCAGGCAAACAGCCATAACGCGACGGTCACCGCCGGGTTGAGATGCCCGCCGGATATTCCCGACGTCAGATAGACGGCAAGCGAGATCCCCAGACCCCAGATAATGCATATCTCCCACAGTCCGAGGCTGGCGCCCGCCACCTTTAACGCGCTCAGGCAGCCGATGCCGAAAAACAAAAACAGCCCGGTGCCCAGAAACTCGGCGGTACATTGCGCTTTTAACGAATCATTCATGGTGACACCTTCTTAGCAGAGTTCGTGTCCTGACCAGCCAACATCCTGCTGGCAGTAGAGTACAACGCGCACCACTATATGAACTCCCGTCCGCAAATTGTTGGCAACCTGCTGACGGCAGCCTCCGGAAAATTCGGGTATCAATAACAAATTATTGTCATTAAATAACGCAGAATGGCATTGCTCACGCGCGGCTTTCGCCATTATGCCCCCACCATAGCATGCAAAAATATTGCTAAAACCAACTCATCGTTTTCCAACAAACATCACAAATCAGTTTCTCGCGCATAGCAGATAAAATTAAAATCGTCATGAACAAATTTGTAAATATGGAATATACAAAACAAGATAATCACATCAGCGAAAATAAAAACAACAAATAACATCAAACACTTAAATAAATAAACGACAATTTTATCTTATCCAATACCCATTATTTTTTCACCATCACATTGAAGTCAGCCATTCTTTTTCCTCGCATCTTCTTATAGTCCCCACTATCGGAACACTCCATGCGAGGTCTTTATGCAACAAGAAGCACTAGGAATGGTAGAAACCAAAGGCTTAACCGCAGCCATAGAGGCCGCTGATGCAATGGTTAAGTCAGCCAATGTGATGTTAGTGGGCTATGAAAAGATTGGCTCCGGGCTGGTAACCGTCATCGTGCGCGGCGATGTTGGCGCGGTAAAAGCGGCCACCGATGCGGGCGCCGCCGCCGCACGTAACGTGGGTGAAGTGAAAGCCGTACACGTCATCCCACGCCCTCACACCGATGTAGAAAAAATCTTACCGAAGGGAATTAGCCAATGAGCAGCAATGAGCTGGTGGAACAGATCATGGCTCAGGTGATTGCCCGCGTGGCAACGCCGGAACAGCAGGCCATCCCTACTGAAAACCATCCAATACGAGAGACGGCTATGGCAGAAAAAAGCTGCAGTTTAACGGAATTTGTCGGGACCGCTATTGGCGACACCCTGGGCCTGGTTATCGCCAACGTCGATACCGCCCTGCTGGACGCGATGAAGCTTGAAAAGCGCTATCGCTCCATCGGCATTCTCGGCGCCCGCACCGGCGCTGGCCCGCACATTATGGCGGCGGACGAAGCGGTGAAAGCCACCAACACCGAAGTGGTCAGCATTGAGCTTCCGCGCGATACCAAAGGCGGCGCAGGCCACGGTTCGCTGATTATTTTAGGCGGCAACGACGTTTCCGACGTTAAGCGCGGGATTGAAGTGGCGCTGAAAGAGCTCGACCGCACCTTCGGCGATGTTTACGGCAATGAAGCCGGACATATCGAGCTGCAGTACACCGCCCGCGCCAGCTACGCCCTGGAAAAAGCCTTCGGCGCGCCGATTGGCCGCGCCTGCGGCATTATCGTCGGCGCACCGGCCTCCGTGGGCGTGCTGATGGCCGATACCGCCCTGAAGTCAGCCAACGTGGAAGTCGTGGCGTATAGCTCTCCGGCGCACGGCACCAGCTTCAGTAACGAAGCCATCCTGGTGATTTCCGGCGACTCCGGCGCGGTCCGCCAGGCAGTCACCTCCGCGCGCGAAATCGGTAAAACCGTCCTTGCGACCCTCGGTTCTGAACCGAAAAACGATCGCCCGTCCTACATCTGATACCCACGAGGCTGATTCATGAGATCGAAAAGATTTGAAGCACTGGCGAAACGCCCTGTGAATCAGGACGGCTTCGTTAAGGAGTGGATCGAAGAAGGCTTTATCGCGATGGAAAGCCCGAACGATCCGAAACCGTCGATAAAAATCGTTAACGGCGCGGTGACCGAGCTGGACGGGAAACCGGTGAGCGATTTTGACCTGATTGACCACTTTATCGCCCGCTACGGTATCAACCTGAATCGCGCCGAAGAAGTGATGGCGATGGATTCGGTCAAGCTGGCCAACATGCTGTGCGATCCGAACGTCAAACGCAGCGAAATCGTCCCGCTGACCACCGCGATGACGCCGGCAAAAATTGTCGAAGTGGTTTCGCATATGAACGTCGTTGAGATGATGATGGCGATGCAGAAAATGCGCGCCCGCCGCACCCCATCCCAGCAGGCGCACGTCACCAACGTCAAAGATAACCCGGTACAGATTGCCGCCGACGCCGCCGAAGGCGCATGGCGCGGATTTGACGAACAGGAAACCACCGTTGCGGTAGCGCGCTACGCGCCGTTCAACGCCATCGCGCTGCTGGTCGGCTCGCAGGTAGGCCGTCCGGGCGTACTGACTCAGTGCTCGCTGGAAGAAGCCACCGAGCTGAAGCTCGGCATGCTGGGCCACACCTGCTACGCCGAAACCATCTCCGTCTACGGTACCGAACCGGTCTTTACCGACGGCGACGACACGCCGTGGTCGAAGGGTTTCTTAGCCTCCTCCTACGCCTCTCGCGGTCTGAAAATGCGCTTCACCTCCGGCTCCGGCTCCGAAGTGCAGATGGGCTACGCCGAAGGCAAATCCATGCTTTACCTGGAAGCGCGCTGCATCTACATCACCAAAGCCGCGGGCGTACAGGGTCTGCAAAACGGTTCCGTTAGCTGCATCGGCGTGCCGTCTGCGGTGCCTTCCGGCATTCGCGCGGTGCTGGCGGAAAACCTGATCTGTTCGTCGCTGGATCTGGAGTGCGCCTCCAGTAACGACCAGACCTTCACCCACTCCGATATGCGTCGTACCGCGCGCCTGCTGATGCAGTTTCTGCCGGGGACCGACTTTATCTCTTCCGGTTATTCCGCGGTGCCGAACTACGACAACATGTTCGCCGGTTCCAACGAAGATGCCGAAGACTTTGACGACTACAACGTCATCCAGCGCGACCTGAAGGTGGACGGCGGTCTGCGTCCGGTTCGCGAAGAAGATGTTATCGCCATCCGTAATAAGGCTGCCCGCGCGCTGCAGGCCGTTTTTGCCGGAATGGGGCTGCCGCCGATTACCGATGAAGAAGTGGAAGCCGCGACCTACGCCCACGGTTCGAAAGATATGCCGGAGCGCAACATCGTCGAAGACATCAAGTTCGCCCAGGAAATCATCAATAAAAACCGCAACGGCCTGGAAGTAGTGAAAGCGCTGGCGCAGGGCGGGTTCACCGACGTGGCCCAGGACATGCTCAACATCCAGAAAGCCAAGCTGACCGGAGACTATCTGCATACCTCCGCAATTATCGTCGGCGATGGGCAGGTGCTGTCAGCCGTCAACGATGTTAACGACTATGCCGGTCCGGCAACGGGCTATCGCCTGCAGGGCGAACGCTGGGAAGAGATTAAAAACATCCCTGGCGCTCTTGATCCCAACGAGATTGATTAAGGGGTGAGAAATGGAAATTAATGAAAAATTGCTGCGCCAGATAATTGAAGACGTGCTCAGCGAGATGAAGGGCAGCGATAAGCCCGTCTCGTTTACTGCGCCAGCGGCCTCCGCGGCGCCCCAGGCCACGCCGCCCGCCGGCGACGGCTTCCTGACGGAAGTGGGCGAAGCGCGTCAGGGAACCCAGCAGGACGAAGTGATTATCGCCGTCGGCCCGGCTTTCGGCCTGGCGCAGACCGTCAATATCGTCGGCATACCGCATAAGAGCATTTTGCGCGAAGTCATTGCCGGTATTGAAGAAGAAGGCATTAAGGCGCGCGTGATTCGCTGCTTTAAATCCTCCGACGTGGCCTTCGTCGCCGTTGAAGGCAATCGCCTGAGCGGTTCCGGCATCTCTATCGGCATCCAGTCAAAAGGCACCACGGTGATTCACCAGCAGGGGCTGCCGCCGCTCTCTAACCTGGAGCTGTTCCCCCAGGCGCCGCTGCTGACCCTGGAAACCTATCGCCAGATTGGTAAAAACGCCGCCCGCTATGCGAAACGCGAATCGCCGCAGCCGGTCCCGACGCTGAACGACCAGATGGCGCGGCCAAAATACCAGGCGAAATCGGCCATTTTGCACATTAAAGAGACCAAGTACGTGGTAACGGGCAAAAACCCGCAGGAACTGCGCGTGGCGCTTTGATAAAGGATAACTCCATGAATACCGACGCAATTGAATCGATGGTGCGCGACGTATTAAGCCGCATGAACAGCCTGCAGGGCGAGGCGCCGACGGCGGCTCCGGCGGCAGACGGCGCGTCCCGTAGCGCAAAGGTCAGCGACTACCCGCTGGCGAACAAACACCCGGAATGGGTGAAAACCGCCACCAATAAAACGCTGGACGACTTTACGCTGGAAAACGTGCTGAGCAACAACGTTACCGCCCAGGATATGCGTATTACCCCGGAAACGCTGCGCTTACAGGCTTCTATCGCCAGGGACGCGGGCCGCGACCGGCTGGCGATGAACTTCGAACGCGCCGCCGAACTGACCGCGGTACCGGACGATCGCATTCTTGAAATCTACAACGCCCTCCGCCCCTATCGCTCGACGAAAGAGGAGCTGCTGGCGATCGCCGACGATCTCGAAAGCCGCTATCAGGCGAAGATTTGCGCCGCTTTCGTTCGCGAAGCGGCAACGCTGTACGTCGAGCGTAAAAAACTCAAAGGCGACGATTAATTACAGGGGTATGTGATGCGATATATAGCTGGCATTGATATCGGCAACTCATCGACGGAAGTCGCCCTGGCGACTCTGAATGAGGCTGGCACGCTGACAATCACCCACAGCGCGCTGGCGGAAACCACCGGGATCAAAGGCACGTTGCGTAACGTGTTCGGTATTCAGGAGGCGCTCGCCCTCGTCGCCAGAGGCGCCGGGATCGCTGTCAGCGATATTTCGCTCATCCGCATTAATGAAGCTACGCCGGTGATTGGCGATGTGGCGATGGAAACCATTACCGAGACCATCATCACCGAATCGACCATGATCGGCCATAACCCGAAAACGCCCGGCGGCGCGGGGCTTGGCGTGGGCATCACCATTACGCCGCAGGAGCTGTTAACCCGCCCGGCGGACGCGCCCTATATCCTGGTGGTGTCGTCGGCGTTCGATTTTGCCGATATCGCCAGCGTGATTAACGCTTCCCTGCGCGCCGGATATCAGATTACCGGCGTCATTTTGCAACGTGACGATGGCGTACTGGTCAGCAACCGGCTGGAAAAACCGCTGCCGATTGTTGACGAAGTGCTGTACATCGACCGCATTCCGCTGGGAATGCTGGCGGCAATTGAGGTCGCCGTCCCGGGGAAGGTCATCGAAACGCTCTCTAACCCCTACGGCATCGCCACCGTATTCAACCTCAACGCCGAGGAGACGAAAAACATCGTCCCGATGGCTCGTGCGCTGATTGGCAACCGTTCCGCCGTGGTGGTCAAAACGCCATCCGGTGACGTCAAAGCGCGCGCGATACCCGCCGGTAACCTTGAGCTGCTGGCCCAGGGCCGGAGCGTACGCGTAGACGTTGCCGCTGGCGCCGAAGCCATCATGAAAGCGGTCGACGGCTGCGGCAAGCTCGATAACGTCACCGGCGAGTCGGGGACCAATATCGGCGGCATGCTGGAACACGTGCGCCAGACCATGGCCGAGCTGACCAACAAGCCCAGCAGCGAAATATTCATTCAGGACCTGCTGGCCGTCGATACCTCGGTGCCGGTGAGCGTCACCGGCGGTCTTGCCGGGGAGTTCTCGCTGGAGCAGGCCGTGGGCATCGCCTCAATGGTGAAATCGGATCGTCTGCAGATGGCGATGATTGCCCGCGAAATCGAGCAGAAGCTCAATATCGACGTGCAGATCGGCGGCGCCGAGGCCGAAGCCGCCATTCTGGGCGCGCTGACCACGCCGGGTACCACCCGACCGCTGGCGATCCTCGACCTCGGCGCAGGCTCCACCGATGCCTCCATCATCAACCCCAAAGGCGAAATCATCGCCACTCACCTCGCCGGAGCTGGCGATATGGTGACGATGATTATTGCCCGCGAGCTGGGGCTGGAAGACCGCTATCTGGCGGAAGAGATCAAGAAGTATCCGCTGGCCAAGGTGGAAAGTCTGTTCCATTTACGCCACGAGGACGGCAGCGTGCAGTTCTTCTCCACGCCGCTGCCCCCCGCCGTATTCGCCCGCGTCTGCGTGGTGAAACCGGACGAACTGGTACCGCTACCCGGCGACTTAGCGCTGGAAAAAGTGCGCGCCATTCGCCGCAGCGCCAAAGAGCGGGTCTTTGTCACCAACGCCCTGCGCGCACTGCGTCAGGTCAGCCCCACCGGCAACATTCGCGATATTCCGTTCGTGGTGCTGGTCGGCGGTTCGTCGCTGGATTTCGAGGTCCCGCAGCTGGTCACCGATGCGCTGGCGCACTACCGCCTGGTTGCCGGGCGGGGAAATATTCGCGGCAGCGAGGGCCCCAGAAACGCGGTGGCCACCGGCCTGATTCTCTCCTGGCATAAGGAGTTCGCGCATGGACAGTAATCACAGCGCTCCGGCTATTGTGATCGCCGCCATCGACGGCTGCGACGGCCTGTGGCGCGAAGTGCTGCTGGGTATCGAAGAGGAAGGCATTCCTTTCCTGCTCCAGCATCACCCGGCCGGGGATGTCGTGGACAGCGCCTGGCAGGCGGCGCGCAGCTCGCCGCTACTGGTGGGCATCGCCTGCGATCGCCATACGCTGGTCGTGCACCACAAGAATTTACCCGCATCGGCGCCGCTTTTTACGCTGATGCATCATCAGGACAGTCAGGCCCAACGTAACACCGGTAATAACGCGGCACGGCTGGTCAAAGGGATCCCGTTCCGGGATCTGAATAGCGAAGCAACAGGAGAACAGCAGTATGAATAACGCACTGGGACTGGTTGAAACAAAAGGGTTAGTAGGCGCCATTGAGGCCGCCGATGCAATGGTGAAATCGGCCAACGTGCAGCTGGTCGGCTACGAAAAAATTGGCTCGGGTCTGGTGACCGTCATGGTTCGCGGCGATGTCGGCGCGGTCAAAGCGGCGGTAGATGCGGGCAGCGCGGCGGCAAGCGTCGTAGGCGAAGTGAAATCCTGCCACGTGATCCCGCGTCCGCACAGCGACGTTGAGGCCATTTTACCGAAATCAGCCTGATTGATGGCGAATAAGGAGCACCGCGTGAAGCAATCACTGGGATTACTTGAAGTTTGTGGTCTGGCACTGGCTATTAGCTGCGCCGATATCATGGCGAAATCCGCTTCTATCACGCTGGTCGCCCTCGAAAAGACCAATGGTTCAGGCTGGACGGTCATTAAAATTACCGGTGATGTGGCCTCAGTACAGGCGGCCATCACCACCGGTGCACAGTTTGCCGAACAGCGAAACGGTCTGGTGGCTCATAAAGTCATCGCCAGACCCGGAGAAGGGATCCTGCCCGCAGAGGCTCCCCCACCCTCCGTCATGGAACCTGAGCCTGAAGAGTCAGAGACGGCTAATGTCGTTTCTGAAGCGCCAGCAGAAGAGCCCCTCCAGCAACAAGGCGTGGTCAGCTGCAACCTGTGCCTCGATCCCAAATGTCCGCGCCAGAAGGGCGAGCCGCGCACCCTTTGCATTCATCCCGGCAAGCGAGGTGAAGCGTAATGGATAAACAGCTTCTCGAATCAACGGTCAGTAAAGTCCTCGACGAGATGCGTCTGCGGCCCATTCCGCTGGGGGTTTCAAATCGTCATATCCACCTGTCGGCGTCGGATTATGAACGCCTGTTTCCTGGCCATCCCATCAGCGAGAAAAAAGCGCTGCTGCAGCCGGGACAGTACGCTGCGGAGCAAACCGTCACCCTGGTAGGGCCGAAGGGGCAGCTTAAAAATGTGCGCCTGCTCGGCCCACTGCGTTCGGTAAGCCAGGTGGAAATATCGCGTACCGATGCCAGAACCCTGGGGGTTGCGGCGCCGCTGAGAATGTCCGGCGATCTGAAAGGGACGCCGGGCATCCGTCTGGTCAGTCCCTATGGCGAACTGACGCTCCCCTCAGGGGTTATCGTCGCGCAGCGGCATATTCATATGTCGCCGCTCGATGCGCTGATCCTGCGGGTTTCCCACGGCGATAGGGTCTCCGTGGCCATTGAAGGCGACGCGCGCGGGCTGATTTTCAACAACGTGGCGATTCGCGTTTCACCGGATATGCGTCTCGAAATGCACATTGATACCGATGAAGCCAACGCCGCCGGCGCCGATAATCCGCAGGCCTTTGCCCGGCTGGTAGGCCCGCGATGAACAGCGAAGTTCTGCAGCGCATCGTGGAGGAAATCGTCTCCAGGCTGCAGCGTCGCGCCCACAGCACGGCGACGCTGAGCGTTGCGCAGCTGCGCGATGCCGACTGCCCCGGGCTGTTCAGCCAGCACGCCTCGCTGCGCATCCTGCTTGCCGACCTGCCGCTGCTGGGCCAGCTGACGGAGGCGGAAACCGACGATCCTGCGGCCCGGAAAATTCACGACGCGCTGGCTTTCGGCATCCGCGTGCAGCTCACCCTGCACAGTCAGCTGCTGCCGGTTATCCCGGTCAAAAAACTGGCGCGCCTGCCGGCGATCTTCACCGACGAGCGCGGGCTGCCGCTGATCCTGCACGCAGGATCGGTGCTGAGCTATCGCGACGTCGCGCAGCTGGGCCAGTGTCGCCTGGTTATCCACCGCAAATGCATCGTGACCGCGCTGGCGCGCGAAGCGGCACAGGCGCGGCATATTCAATTAATTAAGCAGGAGTAAATCATGCATCTGGCACGAGTCACGGGCGCGGTTGTCTCCACGCAAAAATCGCCTTCCCTGATCGGCAAAAAGCTGCTGCTGGTGCGGCGGGTCAGCGCCGATGGCGAGCTTCCCGCCTCGCCGACCTCCGGCGATGAAGTCGCCGTGGATTCCGTCGGCGCGGGGATCGGCGAGCTGGTTCTGCTCAGCGGCGGCTCCAGCGCCAGGCACGTTTTTTCCGGGCCAAACGAGGCCATCGACCTCGCCGTTGTCGGCATTGTCGATACGCTTTCACGTTAAGGAGCGAATATGGCGATTTATACCCGAACGGGCGACGCTGGCACCACCTCACTCTTTACCGGCCAGCGGGTGAGTAAAACCCACCCGCGGGTTGAAGCCTACGGCACGCTGGATGAGCTGAACGCCGCGCTGAGCCTGTGCGCCTGCGCCGCCGCGGATGAAAATCACCGCGCCTTACTTGAGGCCATCCAGCAGCAGCTTTTTTGGTTTAGCGCAGAACTGGCCAGCGACAGCGAACGGCCGTCACCGAAACAGCGCTACATCAGCAGCGAAGAGATTTCCGCTCTGGAAGCCGCCATCGATCGGGCCATGGCCCGCGTCGAACCGCTGCACAGTTTTATTTTACCCGGCCGCTGCGAAGCCGCGAGCCGCCTGCATTTTGCCCGCACGCTGGCCCGCCGGGCCGAACGGCGACTGGTTGAGCTGGCGGCGGAAGTCAACGTGCGCCAGGTGCTGATGCGCTACATCAATCGCTTGTCAGACTGCCTGTACGCCCTGGCGCGCGCGGAAGATAGCGATGCGCACCAGAACAACATCATTCGTGAAGTGAGCCGGCGCTATCTGGCCGCCACTCTGCCGAGCCGCAGCAAGGAGAAGACGCCCGTGGCCCTCTCATTCCACGATCTGCACCAGCTCACCCGCGCCGCCGTTGAGCGCGCGCAGCAGCTTCAGGTGCCGGTGGTGATCAGCATCGTTGACGCACACGGCACCGAAACCGTGACCTGGCGGATGCCGGACGCCCTGCTGGTCAGCAGCGAACTGGCGCCGAAAAAAGCCTGGACCGCGGTGGCGATGAAAACGGCGACCCATGAGCTGAGCGAGGCCGTTCAGCCGGGCGCCGCGCTTTATGGCCTCGAAACGCATTTGCAGGGAAAAGTGGTGACCTTTGGCGGCGGTTACGCCCTGTGGCGCGACGGCTCATTAATTGGGGGTCTTGGCATCAGCGGCGGCAGCGTTGAACAGGACATGGATATCGCACAGACCGCCATCGCGGCCATTAACGTGGGAACTCATCAATGAATACTTCTGAACTCGAAACGCTTATTCGCACCATTCTTAGCGAACAGTTAACCCCAGCCCAAACGCCAAACCCGGCGCAGGGCAAAGGGATTTTTCAGTCCGTGAGCGAGGCCATTGATGCCGCGCATCAGGCGTTCTTACGTTATCAGCAGTGCCCGCTAAAAACCCGCAGCGCCATCATTAGCGCAATGCGTCAGGAGCTGACGCCGCATCTGGCCGCCCTGGCGGAAGAGAGCGCCAATGAAACGGGGATGGGCAACAATGAAGATAAATTTTTGAAAAACAAAGCTGCGCTGGACAACACGCCGGGCGTGGAAGATCTCACCACCACGGCACTGACCGGCGACGGCGGCATGGTGCTGTTTGAGTATTCGCCATTTGGCGTTATCGGGTCGGTCGCACCGAGCACCAACCCGACGGAAACCATCATTAATAACAGCATCAGCATGCTGGCGGCGGGCAATAGCGTCTACTTCAGCCCGCATCCGGGAGCAAAAAAGGTCTCACTGAAGCTGATTAGCATGATTGAAGAGATTGTTTTCCGCTGCTGCGGCATCCGCAATCTGGTGGTTACCGTAGCAGAACCCACTTTCGAAGCCACCCAGCAGATGATGGCCCATCCGCGCATTGCGGTTCTGGCCATTACCGGCGGCCCGGGTATTGTGGCGATGGGCATGAAGAGCGGTAAGAAAGTCATTGGCGCTGGCGCGGGTAACCCGCCCTGCATCGTTGATGAAACGGCGGATCTGGTTAAAGCGGCGGAAGATATCATCAACGGCGCCTCGTTCGATTACAACCTGCCCTGCATTGCCGAGAAGAGCCTGATTGTGGTGGAGAGCGTCGCCGAACGTCTGGTGCAGCAAATGCAAACCTTCGGCGCGCTGCTGCTGAGCCCTGCCGACACTGACAAACTCCGGGCCGCCTGCCTGCCTGAAGGCCAGGCGAATAAAAAACTGGTCGGCAAAAGCCCATCAGCCATGCTGGAAGCGGCCGGGATCGCCGTTCCGTCGAAAGCGCCGCGTCTACTGATAGCGCTGGTTAACGCCGACGATCCGTGGGTTACCAGCGAGCAGCTGATGCCGATGCTGCCGATAGTGAAAGTTAGCGATTTCGATAGCGCGCTGGCCCTGGCGCTGAAGGTTGAAGAGGGACTGCATCATACCGCCATTATGCACTCGCAGAACGTGTCGCGCCTGAACCTCGCGGCCCGCACCCTGCAAACCTCGATATTCGTCAAGAACGGCCCCTCTTATGCCGGGATCGGCGTCGGCGGCGAAGGCTTTACCACCTTTACTATCGCCACGCCGACCGGTGAAGGGACAACCTCGGCGCGCACGTTTGCCCGCTCCCGTCGCTGCGTGCTGACCAACGGCTTTTCCATTCGCTAACCGAGGTCGCGATGAAGACTTTCTCACTACAAACGCGGTTGTACAGCGGTCAGGGTAGCCTGGCTGTGCTCAAACGCTTTACCAACAAGCACATCTGGATTATCTGCGATGGCTTTCTTGCGCGCTCGCCGCTGCTGGAAACCCTGCGTCAGGCGTTGCCCGCAGATAACCGCATTAGCGTCTTTAGCGAGATAACCCCGGACCCCACTATCCACACCGTGGTGCAGGGCATTGCGCAAATGCAGGCCCTGCAGCCGCAGGTGGTCATCGGCTTCGGCGGCGGATCGGCAATGGATGCGGCGAAAGCTATCGTCTGGTTCAGTCAGCAGAGCGGCATCAGCATCGAAACCTGCGTGGCCATACCGACCACCAGCGGTACCGGTTCAGAAGTGACCAGCGCCTGCGTAATTAGCGATCCGGATAAAGGCATCAAGTACCCGCTGTTCAACAATGCGCTCTATCCCGATATGGCGATCCTTGACCCGGAGCTGGTGGTCAGCGTGCCGCCGCAGATTACGGCCAACACCGGCATGGACGTGCTGACCCACGCGCTGGAGGCGTGGGTCTCTCCGCAAGCCAGCGACTTTACCGACGCGCTGGCGGAAAAAGCCGCCAAACTGGTGTTCCAGTATCTGCCCACGGCGGTGGAAAAAGGCGACTGCGTGGCGACGCGCGGGAAAATGCACAATGCCTCAACGCTTGCCGGGATGGCGTTCAGCCAGGCGGGGCTGGGGCTTAACCATGCTATCGCCCACCAGCTTGGCGGGCAGTTTCATCTCCCGCACGGACTGGCCAACGCGCTGCTGTTAACCGCGGTTATCCGCTTTAACGCCGGTCATCCGCGCGCCGGAAAACGCTACGCGCGGCTGGCCAAAGCCTGCGGCTTTTGTCCGGCAGACGCCAGCGATAGTACGGCGATCAATGCGCTGATCCAGCAAATCGAACGGCTCAAGCAGCGCTGTGCGCTGCCGTCACTGGCGGTCGCGCTGAAAGAGGGACGTGCCGAGTACTCAGCGCGCATTCCGGCCATGGTGCAGGCCGCACTGGCTGACGTGACCTTGCGCACGAATCCTCGCCCGGCCAGCGCCGGGGAAATTCAGGAACTGCTGGAGGAACTGCTATGAGTACCGCCGTCAACGCTGTTGAAATGGCCAGAAGCGCCGAGGAGATCCGCGAGCGCGTGCGCGCTGCGGGCGTAGTCGGCGCGGGTGGAGCGGGTTTTCCCGCCCACGTGAAGCTGCAGGCGCAGGTGGAGATCTTTCTGGTTAACGCCGCCGAGTGCGAACCGATGCTCAAGGTCGACCAGCAGCTAATGTGGCAGCAGGCTGCACGTCTGGTCCGCGGCGTGCAGTACGCAATGACGGCAACCGGCGCGCGCGAAGGGGTGATTGCCCTGAAAGAGAAGTACCGCCGGGCTATCGACGCCCTCACCCCGCTGCTGCCTGCCGGTATTCGCCTGCATATTCTGCCGGATGTCTATCCCGCAGGCGATGAGGTGCTGACTATCTGGTTGGCGACTGGTCGCCGGGTCGCGCCCGCCGCGCTGCCGGCCAGCGTCGGGGTCGTGGTGAATAACGTACAAACGGTGCTCAACATGGCCCGTGCGGTTGAGCAGCAGTTTCCGGTGACCCGCCGTACGCTGACCGTTAACGGCGCGGTCGCCCGGCCGCTGACCGTCACCGTCCCCATCGGCATGTCGCTGCACGAAGTGCTGGCGCTGGCGGGCGGCGCGACGGTCGACGACCCCGGCTTTATTAATGGTGGCCCGATGATGGGCGGCCTGATGACTTCTCTCGATAGCCCGGTGACCAAAACTACCGGCGGCCTGCTGGTGCTGCCCAAAAGCCATCCGCTTATCCAGCGGCGGATGCAGGACGAGCGCACGGTGCTTTCCGTGGCCCGTACCGTCTGCGAACAGTGCCGACTGTGTACCGATCTCTGCCCACGGCATCTGATCGGCCACGAACTCTCCCCGCACCTGCTGGTGCGGGCGGTGAACTTTCATCAGGCCGCCACGCCCCAGCTGCTGCTGAGCGCGCTCACCTGTTCGGAATGCAACGTCTGCGAAAGCGTGGCCTGTCCGGTGGGGATCTCGCCGATGCGCATCAACCGCATGCTGAAACGCGAGCTGCGCGCGCAAAACCAGCGCTATGAAGGACCGCTCTATCCGGCCGACGAAATGGCGAAATATCGCCTCGTGCCGGTGAAGCGACTGATCGCCAAACTGGGGCTGAGCCCCTGGTATCAGGAGGCGCCGCTGGTGGAAGACGAACCGGCAGTAGAAACAGTGACTTTACAGTTGCGCCAGCATATCGGCGCCAGCGCGGTAGCGAACGTTGCAGTGGGTGAACGCGTTACCCGCGGGCAATGCGTTGCCGATATCCCGGCAGGCGCATTAGGCGCGCCGGTTCACGCCAGCATCGACGGCGTGGTTGCGGCCATCAGCGAACAGGCCATCACGGTGGTAAGAGGTTAACCATGTCTCAGGCTATAGGAATTTTAGAACTCACCAGCATTGCCAAAGGAATGGAACTCGGCGATGCGATGCTGAAAAGCGCCAACGTCAATCTGCTGGTCAGCAAGACTATCTGCCCGGGTAAGTTTCTGTTGATGCTCGGCGGGGATATCGGCGCTATCCAGCAGGCCATTGAAACCGGCACTTCGCAGGCCGGCGAAATGCTCGTCGACAGCCTGGTGCTGGCGAATATCCATCCCAGCGTACTCCCGGCCATCAGCGGCCTGAACAGCGTAGACAAACGCCAGGCGGTCGGCATCGTTGAAACCTGGAGCGTTGCGGCCTGCATCAGCGCCGCGGACCGGGCGGTGAAAGGCTCCAACGTCACCCTGGTACGGGTGCATATGGCCTTCGGCATCGGCGGTAAATGCTACATGGTGGTGGCGGGCGACGTTTCCGACGTCAACAACGCGGTTACGGTAGCCAGCGAAAGCGCGGGTGAAAAAGGGCTGCTGGTTTATCGTTCGGTGATCCCGCGACCGCATGAAGCCATGTGGCGACAGATGGTGGAGGGATAATGGAAAGACAGCCAACAACGGATCGCATGATTCAGGAATACGTTCCCGGGAAACAGGTAACCCTCGCGCACCTGATTGCCAATCCCGGGAAAGATCTCTTTAAGAAACTCGGCCTGCAGGATGCGGTGTCCGCCATCGGCATCCTCACGATTACGCCCAGCGAAGCGTCGATTATCGCCTGCGATATCGCCACCAAATCCGGCGCGGTGGAGATCGGTTTTCTTGACCGCTTTACCGGCGCCGTGGTGCTGACCGGCGACGTTTCCGCCGTCGAGTACGCCCTCAAGCAGGTGACGCGCACCCTGGGCGAGATGATGCAGTTTACTACCTGCTCAATAACCCGGACGTAGCGCGATGAAACGTCTGATGTTGATCGGCCCCAGCCAGTGCGGCAAAACCTCGCTGACCCAGGGCCTGCGCGGCGAAGCGCTCCATTACAAGAAAACCCAGGCGATTGAATGGTCGCCGATGGCCATCGACACGCCGGGCGAATATCTGGAGAACCGCTGCCTTTATAGCGCTCTGTTGACCAGCGCTTGCGAGGCCGACGTTATCGCTCTGGTGCTGAACGCCGACGCGCAGTGGGCGCCGTTTTCTCCGGGTTTTACCGCGCCGATGAACCGCCCGACGATTGGTCTGGTCACGAAAGCCGACCTGGCCGATGCGCAGCGGATATCGCTAATCGGCGAGTGGCTCAGGCAGGCTGGCGCCCAGCAGATTTTTATCACCAGCGCGCTGAATAATCTGGGTCTTGATGCCGTGCTGGATTTTCTGAATTCGAAGGAACCTTTATGTCTTACAAAATAATGGCCATTAATGCCGGCAGCTCATCGTTAAAATTCCAGCTGCTGGAGATGCCTCAGGGCGATATGCTCTGCCAGGGATTGATCGAGCGTATCGGCATGGCAAACGCCCAGGTGACCCTCAAAACGCCGGCGCAAAAATGGCAGGAAACGGCGCCCGTAGCCGATCACCGTGAAGCCGTCACCCTGCTGCTGGAAAAGCTCCTCGACCATCGGATTATCCAGAGTTTGCAGGATATCGATGGCGTCGGCCACCGCGTGGCGCACGGCGGGGAGCGCTTTAAAGATTCGACGCCGGTGACCGATGAGACCTTAGCGGAAATCGAGCGCCTGGCGGAGCTGGCCCCGCTGCATAATCCGGTCAACGCGCTGGGCATTAACGTCTTCCGCCAGCTGCTGCCCGACGCGCCGTCGGTGGCGGTGTTTGATACCGCTTTTCACCAGACGCTGGACGAGCGCGCGTTTATCTATCCTCTGCCCTGGCGCTACTACAGCGAGCTGGGCATTCGCCGTTACGGCTTCCACGGCACCAGCCACAAGTACGTTAGCGCGACGCTGGCGGAAAAGCTGGGCGTACCGTTGAGCGCTCTGCGCGTGGTGAGCTGCCATCTCGGCAACGGCAGCAGCGTTTGCGCAATCAAAGGCGGGCGCTCGGTTAACACCTCAATGGGCTTTACGCCGCAGTCCGGCGTGATGATGGGCACCCGCAGCGGCGATATCGATCCGTCGATTCTACCGTGGCTGGCGCTGCATGAGGGAAAAACGCCGGAGCAGCTTAATCAGCTGCTGAATAACGAGTCCGGCCTGTTGGGGGTTTCCGGCATCTCGCACGATTATCGCGATGTCGAGCAGGCGGCGGACAGCGGTAATCGTCAGGCAGCCCTGGCGCTCTCGCTGTTTGCCGAGCGTATTCGCGCCACCATCGGCAGTTATATTATGCAGATGGGCGGCCTGGACGCGCTGATCTTTACCGGCGGCATCGGCGAAAACTCCGCCCGCGCCAGGAGCGCCATCTGCCATAACCTGAATTTCCTCGGGCTCTCGGTCGATGAAGAGAAAAACCAGCACAACGCTACCTTTATTCAGGCCGAAAATGCGATGGTCAAAGTGGCGGTCATCAATACCAATGAAGAGCTGATGATTGCCCGCGATGTGATGCGCCTGGCGGTGCCGCAGGCGCGCGAGCTGGCGGTGTCGGTATAAACGGCGCCTCTCCCCTTGCGGAGAATCATGGTAACCGGCGAATCGCCGTGCCACTATGCGCCCTGGCGAAGGTAAGCGGAAAGGTGAAAACGTGGCCGTTGCACAATGTCCCGCCTCGTGCGGAGAACTTATCCAGGGCTGGATCCTCGGCAGCGAGAAGCTGGTCTCCTGCCCGGTGGACTGGTACAGCACCGTCGAGGTCGAGACCGGCACGCCGCGAAACGATGAGCGGCCACTGTCGCGGGCGATGGTCGACCAGCTGCTGGCCCATTGGGGCTACCCGGCGGCGCTGAGTCAGCAGATCCGCATCACCCTGCACTCGACGATCCCGGTCGCCAAAGGGATGGCCAGCAGCACCGCCGATATCGCCGCCACCGCGGCGGCTACCGCCCATCATCTGGGCCACGCGCTGGATGAGCCGACGCTGGCGCGCCTGTGCGTCGCGCTGGAGCCCACCGACAGCACCCTGTTCCGCCAGCTGACGCTGTTCGACCACAATACCGCCGCCACGCAAATCGCCTGCCCTGCGCCGCCGGCGCTCGACCTGTTAGTGCTGGAGAGCCCGCTGACGCTGCGCACCACTGACTACCACCAGCTGCCGCGCGAGCCGGGTCTGCTGGCTAACGCCTCCCGGCTGCAGCTGGCGTGGGAGAAAGTGCAGCAGGCCTGCCAGCGCGGTAGCCCGCAGCTGCTGGGCGAAGCGGCGACCATCAGCGCCATCGCCAGCCAGCGGCTGTTGCCCAAGCCGGGGTTTGACGCGCTGCTGGACCTGGTGGAAAGCGCAGGGCTCTATGGCCTTAACGTGGCGCACAGCGGCAGCGTCGTCGGCCTGCTGCTGGACCGCCGTCGTCATGACGTCGACTTTATAAAATGGCGGCTGGCAGACAGCGACATCGCCGCCCACTGGCCGCTGCAGCACTTGCTGGCGATGGTCCCGGGGGGCGTCACCCTGCAATAGGGCTCAGGCCAGCGCCCGGCGCAGCGCCGCCAGCAGCTGGTCGTTTTCGCCGGCGCTGCGGATCGCCACCCGGAAATAGCGGCTATCAAGCCCCGGGTAATTCGCGCAGCTGCGGATCAGCACATGCTGGCGCAACAGGGCATATTGCAGGTCAAGCTCTGGTCTGTCGCAGCGCAAGAACAGGTAGTTGGCGCGCCCGGGCCACACGGTCAGCCCGGCTATCTCCTGCAGCTGCGCGTAGAAACGCGCCCCCTCCTCCTGCAGCCACTGCCAGGTGGCCCGCTGATACGCCCGGTCCTGGAGGATGATCTCGCCGGCCAGCGCGGCATACGCATTAATGGACCACGGCATTTGTCGCTCGCGCAGCCGGGCTACCGCCTGCGCGTCAGCATTGAGCAGGTAGCCAAGACGCAGTCCCGGAATGGCATAAAACTTAGTGAGCGAGCGCAAAACCCAGACGTGCGGATACTGCGCCAGCAGGGGAATAAACCCCGGCTGGTCGGGGATAAAGTCAAGGAAGGCCTCATCGAGGATCAGGCTGATGTTCAGCGCCTGGCAACGCCGGGCAATGGCTTCCAGCAGGCCCCGCTCTGGCAGCAGGCCGGTGGGGTTGTTCGGCGTGCAGAGAAACAGGCAGTCCAGCGCCGGGGTGAGGGCATCGAGGATCGCGTCGGTCAGCTGCCAGCCATCGCACTCCCGAAGGGCATACTCCACGACCGCGCAATCCACGGTTTGCAGCGCCCGCCGGTACTCCGCGAAGCCAGGAATGACGATCATTGCCCGCCTCGGCTTAAGGCCGTGGGCGAGGGTGAAGATCGATTCGGTTTCGCCATTGCCGGCGAGGATATGCCCCGCCGGCAGCTGATGGTGGGCCGCCAGCGCCTGGTGCAGCTGTTGATATTCGACGTCAGGATAGCGCTCGGCGCAGCCGAGGTTATCGACGATCGCCTGCCTGAGCGAGGCAGGCATTCCCAGCGGATTGATGTTGGCGCTAAAATCCAGCAGCTCGTTGGGGGCAATGCCCAGCAGGGCGGCGGCCTCGCGGATATTGCCGCCATGGGCGCTTTTCAGTAAGGCCATATCCTTTTCCTGTGTGGTTATCCACGCCGGGCCAGCGTCGCGCCGTCGGCGAAGTACGCTTTAATCCCGGCAAGGATCGACTCGGCCACCTCCTGCTGGAATTTGGCCGTTTTCAGCTTCCGCTCCTCTTCCACGTTACTGATAAACGCCGTCTCCACCAGAATGGAGGGGATATCGGGCGCCTTGAGCACCGCAAAGCCCGCCTGCTCTACCCGATTTTTGTGCAGATTATTGATGTTACCCATTTTCTCCAGCACCGCCTTACCAAATTTGAGGCTGTCGGCGATGGTGAGGGACTGCACCATATCGAACATGGTGTGGTCGACATAGCGATCGCCGCTCTTGCTGACCCCACCGATCAGATCCGAGGCGTTCTGCGTCTGGGCGAGATATTTTGCCGCGGTACTGGTGGCTCCCTTGGTGGAGAGCGCAAACACCGAGGAGCCGCTGGGCTGGCGGCTGGTAAAGGCGTCGGCGTGAATCGATACGAACAGGTCGGCGCGCTGCTTCTGCGCCTTGGCGACACGCACCTTCAACGGGATAAACACGTCTTCGTTGCGGGTCATATAGGCCTTCATATTGCCTTCTTTGTCGATCAGCGCCCGCAGGCGACGGGCAATCTGCAGCACCACGTCTTTCTCGCGGGTGCGATACTTGCCCACAGCGCCCGAATCTTCGCCGCCGTGGCCGGGATCGAGCATAATGACAATCGGCCGATCGCGCCCGGCTTTGCCCGGCTGCGGCCCGCTTTGCGCCGGCGGTACCTGACGCTGCAGATCGCCTTTGTTGTAATCCTCAAGCAGCGCCAGCAGCGGATCCTGCACATCGGTGGCGTTGGCGGGGTAAAGATCCATCACCAGACGCTCTTTAAAGCCGGCCACCGGCGCGAGGGCAAACAGCTGCGGCTTAACGTTCTGCTTGAGCTCGAAGACCATGCGCACGGTTTGCGGATCAAACTGGCCCACGCGGGCGGACTTAATAAAGGGATCGTCATCGCGGATCTGCCCTCCCATGCCTTTCAGCACCGAGTTCAGATTAACCCCTTCCAGATCCACCACCACCCGTTCCGGATTACTGAGGGCAAACTGCCGGTATTTCAGCACATGATTCGATTCCACCGTGACGCGCGTGTAGGTCGATGCTGGCCAGACGCGAACGGCAACCACCCGCGCGGCGGCGGCCAGCCCAACGGGGCTCACGCTCATTAACCACATGGCGCCCGCGCCCTGCAGCAGACGGCGACGGCTTAATCCAGAGTTGTTTCCCGACATGCCACTCCCAAGCAATAAAACGCATTTATACCCAAAACAAACAGATTGACCAGAAACTTTAACGAAAGGCATATAACCTGTCATCTATAAAAGGGTAAACATTCATTGACACCCTGCTCCGGGTCACATGTTTTTCAGGGCTTAGCCTCAAATTGGGGCTTGCGTTTAACGGCAAAACAGAATAAAAATACAATAATTACGAATAATCATGCATTGAGGGTTTGTCATGGTGAAGGAACGTCGCACTGAACTGGTAGAAGGATTCCGCCATTCTGTTCCCTATATTAATGCCCATCGGGGAAAAACGTTTGTCATCATGCTGGGCGGCGAAGCCATTGAGCATGAAAATTTCTCAAATATTGTCAATGACATAGGGTTATTGCATAGCCTGGGCATTCGCCTGGTGGTGGTCTATGGCGCCCGCCCGCAGATTGACGCTAACCTCGCCGAGCACCATCACGAGCCGGTCTATCACAAGCAGACGCGAGTGACTGACGCCAAAACGCTGGAGCTGGTTAAGCAGGCGGCGGGGATGCTGCAGCTGGAGATCACCGCCCGCCTGTCGATGAGCCTCAACAACACCCCGCTGCAGGGAGCCCATATCAACGTCGTCAGCGGCAACTTTATCATTGCCCAGCCGCTGGGCGTTGATGACGGCGTTGATTATTGCCACAGCGGCCGCATTCGCCGCATTGACGAAGAGGCGATTCATCGCCAGCTCGACAGCGGCGCCATTGTGCTGATGGGGCCGGTCGCGGTGTCGGTCACCGGCGAAAGCTTTAACCTGACTTCGGAAGAGATCGCCACCCAGTTGGCCATCAAGCTGAAAGCAGAGAAAATGATCGGCTTCTGTTCTTCGCAAGGGGTTTACAACCAGGCCGGGGAAATTGTCTCCGAACTGTTCCCCAATGAAGCGCAGGCCCGCGTCGAAGAGCTCGAAGCGGACGAAGATTATAACTCCGGTACCGTGCGCTTCCTGCGCGGGGCCGTGAAGGCCTGCCGCAGCGGCGTGCGGCGCTGCCACCTGATCAGCTATCAGGAAAATGGCGCGCTGCTGCAGGAGCTATTCTCACGCGACGGCATCGGCACCCAGATCGTCATGGAGAGCGCAGAGCAAATCCGTCGGGCGACCATCAACGATATCGGCGGAATTCTCGAGCTGATAAGCCCGCTGGAACAGCAGGGCATCCTGGTGCGCCGCTCCCGCGAGCAGCTGGAGATGGAGATCGACAAATTCACTATTATTCAGCGCGATAACACCACTATCGCCTGCGCCGCCCTCTATCCTTTCCCGGAAGAGAAGATCGGCGAAATGGCCTGCGTGGCGGTGCATCCGGATTACCGGAGCTCGTCGCGGGGAGAGGTGCTGCTGGAGCGTATTGCCGCCCAGGCCAGACAGATGGGGCTGAGCAAGCTGTTTGTGTTAACCACCCGCAGCATCCACTGGTTCCAGGAGCGCGGCTTCACGCCGGTGGATATCGACCTGCTGCCGGAGAGTAAAAAGCAGATGTATAACTATCAGCGCCGGTCGAAGGTGCTGATGGCCGACCTCGCTTAAGCCCTTCTTCGCTGTTGCTAACGGCCCGGGATAAACCGGCGTTTATCGCTCCCCGGGCCTGTCCCTTGCTACGCCTGGCCGGCACGCTGTCTGCGGCTCGCGGGTAGAATTCTGCTTTTCGCGTAAACCCTTTACCTCGCTGGCTCACCGATATGCGCCCAGCCGTCGAGGTGCGTCGTCACGCTACCCGTCGCCCAAACGCGGCATCTCAGGGGGCTTTGTGCCCGGCGAAGATCTCCGTCAGGCCGCTTCGCCGCTCGGTTCGCGTCACAATGGCCTGGGAGAGCACCTGCTCGTCGGCATAGAGCGACAACCGCTGTTTCGCGCGGGTGATCGCGGTGTAGACCAGTTCGCGCGTCACCAGCGGGACGCTGCGCGCCGGCAGGATCAGCGCCGCATGGTCGAACTCCGATCCCTGCGATTTATGCACGGTCATCGCCCAGGCGGTATCATGCTCCGGCAGGCGGCTCGGCTGCACCGACTTGATGGCGCCGTCGGGCATCAGGAACCACACCCTCAGCTCGCCGTTGCGCTCCAGCGCTATCCCGATATCGCCATTAAACAGTCCCAGCGCGCTGTCGTTGCGCGCGATCATAATCGGCCGGCCGTCATACCAGCGGGAGTGGCGCGGCAGGGCGATCGCCCGCTGACGGTTGAGACGCTGCTCCAGCCGCTCATTGATGCCGCTCACGCCGTACGGCCCTTCACGCAGCGCGCACAGCAGCTGAAATTCGCTGAAGGCGGCCAGCATCGCCTGCGGTTCCGCCCGCTCGCGGCGCAGCTGCAGGTAGCGCTCATAGCCCTGCTGTGCCGCGCCGAGCATGGCGTCGTACTCTTCGGTCGTGCTGAGGGGATGAAGCGCGATATCGTCAAACGGCTGGCGCAGCATGGCCTTCACCTCCGCGCGCGCGCCAGCGTTCACCGCCCGCGCCAGGCTCCCAATGCCGGAGTGACTGCCGAAGCGATAGCTCTTTTGCAGCAGGCACAAGCTATCTCTCAGCGCGCCAGCGATAGCCCCCTCGCCCGCTGGTACCGGTGAACCGGTCAGCCGGGTCAGCTCCTGCGCCCGCGCGGCGGTATAGCCCGAGCTCGCCCAGGCGCAGATATCCCCCAGCACCGCCCCCGCTTCCACGGAGGCCAGCTGGTCGCGATCGCCGAGAAAAATCACCCGCCCGTGAGCCGGCAGCGCGTCGATGAGCCGCGACATCATCGGCAGGTCGATCATCGAGGCTTCATCCACCACCAGCACGTCCAGATGCAGTGGGTTGCCGGCGTGATAGCGCATGCGCTGGCTGCCGGGCTGGGCGCCCAGCAGACGATGCAGCGTGCTGGCCTCGGTGGGAATCAACGCTTTCTGCGCGTCGGTCAGCGGCAGTTTTCTCAACGCCGCGCCCAGCGATTCGGTCAGGCGCGCCGCCGCTTTCCCCGTCGGCGCCGCCAGGCGAATACGACAGCGCGGACTGTCTTCAATCTGGATTAGCGCCGCCAGAAGTTTGGCCACGGTGGTGGTCTTCCCGGTCCCGGGACCGCCGGAGATCACCGAGATGCGGCGGGTCAGCGCCACCGCCGCGGCCACTTTTTGCCAGTCGGTTTCGCCGGTGGCAGGGAACAGAGCGTTCAGGGTTGACGCCAGCCGGGCCTCATCCATCTCCAGCACCCGGTTGGCTTCGTTGAAGAAGCGGGCGACGGTCAGCTCGTTGCGCCACATCCGGTTCAGATAGAGCCGGTCGCCGCATAAGATCATCGGCGCCGGGGCATCGCCGCTGCTCACCGCCGACGAAGCGAGCAGCAGCGCGGGCCAGTCTTCCGGCGAGCCGGCTTCGGCCAGCAGCCGATCGCGGATCTCCCCCGCTTTCCCGCCGAGCGCCTCGTCGCCGCTCAGCCGCGAGAGCGGCAGGCATACGTGCCCCTCGCCGGCGTCCCGGCTCAGCAAGGCCGCCGCCAGCTTGACCGCCGGCGGGTCGTTTTGCGCCACCATCAGAGCAAACTGGACGTCCAGCGGCCGCAGCAGACGCTGCTCCACCGCCGCCAGCAGTAGTTGTTCGAAAGTCATGAGGCCTCCTCCTGAGTTTCTCCGGCAAAAAGCTGATCCAGACCGTCAATCAGCGGTCGCACCGGCCGGGTGGTGAAGATCCCCTGCCCCCCCTCCTGCCCGTCCATGCCGCGCAGGAAGAGATAAATCACGCCGCCGAAGTGGCGTTCATAGTCGTAATCGGCCAGCCGGTGGCGCAGATAGCGGTGAAGCGCCAGGCTGTACAGCTGATACTGCAGATCGTAGCGGTGAGCCCGCATCGCCTGCTCCATCGCGGGCCGGGTATAGGCCTCGCGATCTTCCCCCAGCCAGTTCGATTTGTAATCCAGCAGGTAATAGCGGCCTTCGTGGCGGAAGACCAGATCGATAAAGCCCTTCAGCATGCCGCGCACCTGGCGGAAATCCAGCGGCGGCGTGTCGGCGGAAAGGGGATCGTACTGGCGGATAAGCGCGTCAAGACGCTCCGCCGTCAGCAGCTGGGCGATGGGCAGGTAAAATGCCATCTCCACCTGTTTATCCCGCGCCGCCAGCTGATTGAGCGCGATATCCGGCCCCGGCAGACGGGTCTTCAGCACGCCCCCCAGCCAGTCGGTCAGCACCGGCGCCCACTGCGCGTCAAACCCGCTCAGCTGCAGTTTCTCCGCCATCCACCCTTCCGGCACCGGCTGGGTAAAGTCCAGCTCCTCAAACAGACTGTGCAGGAAGGTTCCCGGCGCGGCGCCGCGCGGAAACTGGTGCGGGGTCAGCTGCGGCTCTTCCACGACTTCGCCGACGCCGGCGGCATCGACATCCAGACGCGGCAGCAGATCCTGTCCGCCGCTGAAACCATGCTGCTGCAGCCCGGAATAGCTGGTCACCCGCCAGTCGTCGGCGATGCGGCGCTGCAGCTCGCGCGCCGACAGCGGGGGAATGCTCGCCGCCGGCGCCTGCCACGGGGTCAGATCCAGCTCGCCAGGTCTCTGTAATGCAATATCGCCATGGCAGAAGTCCGCTAAACGCGCGGCCAGCCCGGCGGCATCCATGGCTTCGCCCGCCTGCAGCAGCCGCCCGAGGGCGCTCAGATGAAAATCGCTGTTGCCGGACTTTCGACTGCTGAGGGGCGCCACGCCAAGGCTGCAGTGCCAGACCGCGCGGGTCAGGGCGACGTACAGCAGGCGCAGATCTTCCGCCAGCCGTTCCGCCTCCGCCAGCTCGAGGCTGGCCTCATCCTGGCCCAGATCCAGCACCGCCGCGAACGTCTCGCGATCGTGATAGAACGCCTGGTCCTGTTTGCGAAACCGGGCGATAAACGGCAGCCAGACCAGGGGATATTCCAGTCCTTTTGACTTGTGAATAGTGACGATTTGCACGAGGTGCTTATCGCTTTCGAGACGCATCTGCTGGCTGGCGGCGTTGCTGTCCGGCTCGGCGATATGCTGCGTCAGCCAGCGCACCAGGGCATGCTCGCTTTCCAACTGGCTGGCCGCCTCCTGCAGCAATTCGCTGATGTGCAGTATGTCGGTTAAGCGCCGCTCGCCGCCCCGGGTCGCCAGCAGGTTCTCGGCGATGTGCCGGGCCGTCATCAGCGCCCGCAGCATCGGCATCACCCCGCGCTGACGCCAGATCTGGCGGTATTCGCTGAACTCCTCCACCAGCGCGTCCCACGCCTGCTCATCCTGGTTGAGGTTTTCAATATCCAGCGCGGTCAGGCCAAACATTGAGGTCGCCAACGCGCTGCGCAGGGTATTTTCCCGCTCCGGGGACAACACCGCCTGCAACAGCCAGAGCAGCTCCTGGGCCTCCAGCGTCTCAAAAACGCTGTCGCGGTTGGAGAGGTAGACCGAGGGGATGCCCAGCGTCTGCAGCGCTTCACGCACCTGCGCCGCCTCCAGCCGGTTGCGCACCAGCACGGTAATATCCGAAGCCTGCACCGGGCGCGAAGTTTCCCCACGCCACAGCCGTGCGCGCCCCTGCTGACCGGCGCTCAGCCAGTCGCGGATCTGCGTGGCGCAGAGCTGGGCCATAAACGTCTGATAATCGCCGGCGCCAACGGTGTCGCCGGGCATCAGCCAGACGTTCATCGCCGGGACATCCGCCGCGTCAACGGTAAAGCGCAGCCCCTGGTTCTTCGCCGCCGACTTCACCGGCAGGAACGGTATCTCGCGAAACATGAAGGGGTTATCGCTGAGGCTGAACAGCCGGTTGACGCTACCCACCATGCCAGGCGAGGAGCGCCAGTTGGTGTCAAGCGTGTAGTGCGCGGCAACGTCGCCGCGCGCTTTCATATAGGTAAAGATATCGGCGCCGCGAAAGGCGTAGATGGCCTGCTTCGGATCGCCGATCAGCAGCAGCGCCGTCTCCGGACGCTGGCGCCAGATACGGCGGAAAATCCGGTACTGCTGGGGGTCGGTATCCTGAAACTCATCGATCATCGCCACCGGAAAACGCTGGCGAATGGCGCTGGCCAGCGCCTCGCCGCTGTCGCCGCGCAGCGCCTCATCAAGCCGGCTGAGCATGTCGTCAAACCCCAACTCGCCGCGGCGGCGCTTTTCGCGCGCGACCGCATCACGGATCTCGACCATCGCTCTCGCCAGCACCAGATCGGTGAGCGTCAGCGACGAGGCCAGCAGCGATTCGACGGCGCTAAACAGAGGATGCACGGGCGGTTCGCCACCGGCTTTGGTACGCTCAAGCAGAAACGACTGGGCAAATTTCTCCAGCGCGTCGGGCAACTGATAGCTCAGCGTCTCTTCCTGCGCCCAGGCGGTCACTTTCTCAAGCCATTTGCCCTGGTTGCCGCGATTGAACTTCCGCCGGTCAAGGCCGGAATCTTCAAGCACGCCTTCGATCTCCCCCACCTGCTCGCGCCACTGCTGCTTGAGCGAGTCAATGCGGCCGATGATTTGCTGATGGCGCTCGGCCAGCGTCTCGTCAGCGGCTGGCGGCGACTTGAGCTGCGGCGCTTCGCCCTGCAGCCAGCGGTCAAGGGACTTCAGCAGGTCGCGCGGCCCTTTCCAGACGTCATGGATCACCGCCGCGATATCGCGTGTCAGTGGATAACAGTGACGGCGCCAGAAGTCGGCGCAGGCCTGATAGCGCAGGCGGGATTCATCCTCGATCAGCTGCTGCTCGAACAGCATGCCCGACTCGAAGGCGTTAAGGCTCAGCATCCGCTGGCAAAAACCGTGGATGGTGAACACCGCCGCCTCGTCCATCTGCCGCTCGGCCAACAGCAGGGTCTTCGCGGCATCGTCTTTATCGGCGATCTCCGCCAGCAGCGCGCTGTAGAGCGGGTTGTCGGATTCACCGCGCATACAGGCGATGCGCAGTTCATGGATGTTGCTGCGGATACGTCCGCGCAGCTCTTCGGTCGCCGCCTCGGTAAAGGTCACCACCAGCAGCTCTTCAACGCTGATGGCGCGGGGATAGGCGGCCTCGCCGCCCAGCCCCAGCAGCAGCCGCAGATACAGCGCGGCGATGGTAAAGGTTTTTCCGGTGCCCGCAGAGGCTTCTATCAGACGCTCGCCCCTCAAGGGCAAGCGCAGGGGATCCAAAGACTCAGCGGTGTCGGTCATTCATTCTCTCGCATCAGGGGTAAGGATTGCTGCAATGCGCTGACGTTTTCCCACACTTTGCCGCCTGCCGGCTGGGCGTAGTCCGCTTTGCCATTCTGGCTACCGGAAATCTGGGACAATATCGTCACGCCCTGCGGATCCACCACCGTCTGATGGAAGAAATCGGCAAGTTTTTGCGGCGTCAGCAGTTTAATCTGAGCCACTACTTTATCACGTGAATCAAAACGCATATTACCGCGATCGAAATCTTTGCTCAGTTTCGATGCCTCTTCGCCCAGCGTCTGCGGCGCCTGCAGCATCTGGCTTATCACCGCCTGCTGGAGTTGGGCAAACTCTTCCGGCTTCATCGCCCGCAGCTTCGCCTCCGCGGTGGGGAAGAAGGCCTGGAACCGCTGCCAGAGGAAAGCCGGCTGCTTATCGCTACTCTGCAGCAGGAAGCCCATGCCCCACTGGCGCCCCACGTTCATCGGGAAGGCAAAGACCGCGTAGCCGAGCTGCTCTTCGGTGCGCAGCTGGTTGTAGAACCACGGCTGAATAATCTGTCCCAGCAGGGTGCTGGCGGCGGTGCTGCTGAACTCATCCACGTTGGGCGGCGCAAACACCGCGGCCAGCGCGGAGTCGGTGCTGTTGCCCGCTTTGTTGAAGATCGCCAGCTGCTGCCGGTTCACCACCACGTCTTTATTGCGGCACCATTCGTTGCCGTCAGCGCCCAGCTGCTGCTGGATCTGGCGAGCCAGCGTCGTGGCGGCATCGGCGGACATATTGCCGATCACCATCAGTTCAGGGCGCCCCTTGGTTTTCAGGTTGGCGCGGTAGTCGAGCACTTCCTGCAAGGTGATGGAAGGCAACAGCGCCCGGCGTACTTCGCGCTGGAAATACGGTACCTGGGAGACCATCTGGATCGGCATTATCGCCTGATCGTAGGCTTTGCCCTTCTCAGCGGAGTCCATCATTTGCGCATACCATGATTTGGCCTGCTCCAGCTGCTCCTCGGTCGGCGTCGAGCTGAAGTATCCCTGCAGCAGGTCGCTGAACAGCGCCGGCAGGTGCTGGGTGTAGCCGTTGGCATTGACCATTAACCCGTTATTGGCGCCGGTGGAGAACGAAATGCCGCCGACCGCCGCCTGGTTACTGAGCTGATCGAGGGCGATGCCGGCGAGATAATCGTTGAGGGCAAACATCACCTGCCGGCGAGCGCTGTCCATCGCCTGGGGATTACGCAGCACAAGAGAGATATCCGCCTTCGGCTCGCTGGCGAAATACTGGCTCGGGGCATAAACCACCCGCAGGGTCGGCTCATCGAGGATCAGCTGAGGGTGCGGCCAGGCTTTATCGCTTTTGATGAGGGTGAAATCATCCGGAATATAGGGGTTGAGCGCCGGCAGCTGCAGCTTGATCGCCTGCGCTTTTTGCTGCCAGTCAGCGAACGTCTGCTCGCCGATCTTATCCACCTGATACGGCGCATCGACAAAATAAGCGGTCTTGTTATGCGGTTCCTGCGGGCTGATATACCAGATGCGGGCGTTCTGTGGGGTCATCATCGCCAGCCGGTCTTTGATCGCCTGCGGGTCGTACCTATCGGCAATGTTGACCACGTCCAGCGCATGCTCGACCGGTACCCGGATCATGGTATCCGCCAGCCATTCCACGTAATCCATGTCACGGTTGATCGACGGATAGCGGAAATCCAGCGCCAGCACATGCGCCAACTCGTCAAAGTAACGTTTGTCGACGCCCTGGGTACGCAGGAGGTTGAGGTAGCTGAATATGGCAGCCGTCACTTCGTCGCGGTGCGCCTGGCCTTTATCGGTGAGGGTGGCAGAGATCGCCAGCACGCCGCTGTTGCCGTTCACCGCCGGGTCAGAATCCGCGCGGATACCTTCCGCCAGTCCCTGCTTTTGCAGCCAGTCGGAGAGCGTCCCCGGGCTGCGGTTGCCGATCAGGTAAGTGACCAGTTCATCCGTTTTGCTGCGGAAACGATCGCTGTTGTTGTCGATGCGAAACTCGACGCGCAGCACTTTACGCGGCATCGCCGGCACATAGTGAATAATAATGCCTTTTTGCGCATCGGTTACCACCGGGACGCTTATTTCCGGCCTGCTGATGTGACGATTCGGCACGCGGCCAAAGGTGTCAGCGGCCATGCGCGCCAGCTCCGGCAACGGCTTGTTGCTGTAGATCACCGCTTTCATCAGGTTGGCGGAGTACCAGCTATCGCGGAAGGTGTGCAGCGCATCAAGAACCGGGTTGCCGGGCTTATCGCTGAGCGTCTCGAGGTTGCCGCCAGAGAAGTGGGCCGCCGGGTGAGCCGGGTTAATGGTTTCTGCGCTGACCTGGGCCATGCGCATCCCGTCTCGCGTCCGGGCCATCGTCAGCTCGGCGTTGACCGCGTTACGTTCGCGGTCGGCATATTTTTTATCCAGCAGCGGCGCGGCGATGGCGTCGGCCAGCCGGTCTACGGCCCCGTCCAGCGCATCATTCTCCACTTCGAGATAGAACGCGGTGCGGTAGGGCGCGGTGCTGGCGTTATGGCTGCCGCCGTGCAGCTTAAGAAACTCTGCAAGGCTGTCAGGCTGGGGATATTTTTGCGACCCCATCAGCGTCATATGTTCCAGAAAATGCGCCAGCCCCTGATGATCGGCCGGATCCTGCAGGGATCCCACCGGCACCACCAGCGCCGACAGCGATTTCACCGCCTGCGGATCGGAAACCAGCAGCACGACCATGTCGTTATCAAGACGGATCGCCTGATACTGACGCGTATCTTTTTCGCTTTTGCGGATCGTCTCCTGAACAGGCTGCCATCCGGTGTCGGCTTGACTCAACGGCGCCCAGAGGGCGGCCAGCACTACAAAAACCTTGAACCATAAACTGCGGGGCATTCACGAACCTCATCATTAACAAACTTGCGCTGCACGGCGTGCAGCCTTTTATGTCCATCAGTCCGTGATACGTTGCGCATAATAAATGAACCGCCATTCACTGCGCAATTTTTATACTATTTAAATTTGTGTGGACTGATGGTAACGATATAGCGGTAACAGATAACGCTGCGTCTGGGCAATGATTTCTTCGTAATGCGCCGGCTCCAGCGAACGCCACAGGCGTTGATACCAGATATCGGCGCCCTCCCCGCTGACCACCATGTTACCTTCGTAGGTCTGCAGGAATTTGCTCCGCGCTTTCTGCTGCGTCTCTTCGTCCATTACGATGACATCCTTTTCGGCGTCATAACAGGCTTTCAGCCAGGCGCCACCGCTTTCCGGCAGCAGCAGCAGCGGCTGCGACATCCCCAGCAAATAGCCATCCACCAGCTCATTAAGGTACGCCTGCGCCTCGGCGGGCGCCAGCGGCGGAAAACGCCACTCTCCCTCTTTACGCACAAACAGCCGGCTCTCGCCGGTGCCGCCGCTGGCACAGTAGACAAGGTGTTCCAGCCAAAGTTGCATCCCCTGGGAGACGCTCAGCAGCGAAGGCCGCCAGCGCAGCAGCCCGTCCGGCTGCACCTGCTGCAGCCAGCCGGTCAGATTTACGCCGCCGCACTGGAGATCGATCTCCATGCTCTGCGCCTGCTGGCGCTCGGCTTTCACCCGCTCGGCCAGGGCCTGCATCTCCAGACGCTGCGTCTCCCACACCAGCTCGCCAAAGGCGCCATACGGCAGCTCGCCGGCGGCGCGGAAGCGGCGGAACATGGCCGAGGCGTCCTGTTCCTCGATAAGGGTATTGAGCAGTTGCTGGTTCAGTTGATAGCGGCTCAGCCCTTCCAGGGTGAAGGGCTCGTCATCGGGAATATCATCCTCTTCCGCACGGAAATTGACCCGCAGACGCTGCTGAAAGAACGCGCGAACCGGGTGCTGCCAGAAGCGCAGGAGCTGCTCGAACGGCAGGCTGTCTATCGGCGGCGGGGTAAGCGGTTGAATGAAGTCGCTATGCGCCTCACCCTGCTGGCCGGCGGCAGCCAGCCATTCCCGGGCGTAGCTCTTGTTCTCGTCCTCCTGGAAATTGGCGATGTCGAACGGCATGCGGGTATGCAGGTGAGTGATGTGGGCTTTAACCCGCGCCTCGCTGGTGTCGCAATCAAGCTCCTCGTCGCCGGCGAGACAGTGGCTCTGGCCGATGTAATCCACCAGCTCCTGCACCAGCACCGAGGGAAAGCGCTCGCTGTTGTCCTGGATAGAACGGCCGATGTAGCTGATATACAGCGTCTGTTCGGCGGACATCAGCGCCTCAAGGAACAGGTAGCGGTCATCATCGCGCCGGCTGCGGTCGCCGCGCTGCGGCTTCTGGCTCATTAAATCAAAGCCCAGCGGCGGCAGCGTTCGCGGATAAACCCCATCGTTCATCCCCAGCAGGCAAACCACTTTGAAAGGAATAGAGCGCATCGGCATCAGGGTGCAGATGTTGACCGGGCCGGCGAGAAAGCGCTGGCTGATCCGTTGTTGATCGAGGCGCTGGGCCAGCTCATCGCGCAGCAGCGTCAACGGCACCTGGTCGCCATACTGCGCTTCCAGACCGCTATCAATCACCGCCAGCCACTGCTGCTCAATCAGCGCCAGCGCCGCTTCGGTCTCGCTGTCCGGCAGGAAAAAGTCATTCAGCAGATCGCGACAGACCGGCAGCCACTCCGCCAGCGGCCGCTGCTGGGCGAGACCGCGTCGCCAGAGGTTAAGCTGCATCAGCAGCGATGCGAGGTTACCCACCAGTTCGGCGATCAAACCACTGGATTCGTCATAGGGCAGCACCGACTGCCATTCGCCCTCCCGGCTGTCCATCGCGTAGCCCAGCAGCATGCGGGTAAGGCCGAACCGCCAGGTGTGCTGGCCGGTCGCCGGCAGGTCAAGCTCACGGACGTTGTCGTCATCCATTCCCCAGCGGACCCCGGACTCGTTGACCCACTGGCGCAGGTAGCGCAGCCCCTCTTCGTTGATGTTAAAGCGCGCCGCCAGCACCGGCACGTCCAGCAGCGCCAGCACATCTTCGCTGGCGAAGCGGCTGTCGGGCAGCGAGAGCAGCGTGATAAACGCCTGCAGCACAGGGTGCGACTCCCGGGCGCGGCGGTCGGAGATCGCCCACGGCAGCCAGCGGTCGCCGCTGGCGGCGCCAAACACCGCCTGTATATAGGGGCTGTAGCTATCGATATCCGCCACCATGACGATGATATCCCGCGGCGTGAGCGTCGGATCCGCCTCCAGCATCGCCAGCAGCCGATCGTGCAGAACCTCCACCTCACGCTGCGGACTGTGGCAGACGTGAATGCTCAGGCTGCGGTCATCCTGCGCCAGCGGACGTTTGTCGCGACTGTGAGCGAACGCCTCTGCGCTCTGCCCGGCCACCGCCGCGTTGCGCAGTTCGAGGATATCCGACTGCAGGTTATGCAACAGGTTATCAGGAACGATATCGACAAAGGCGTCCAGCTCCTCATAGCGCTCCAGCCCCGCCAGCAGGTAGATATAGTCGCGTCCCAGCTTGCCCCAGGAGGCGAGCAGCGGGTTGCCGACATCCTGCTCCCCGGCGTCATTAAACAGCCCTGGCGCCTGCCCGGCGTCGCGGAACAGGGGCAGCGCGCGCGCCTCGCGGTGATGGCGTCGCTGACGCGACAGTAGCTTCGCCAGAAACGCCGGATCTTTAATATCTCCCCAGTAGTAGCGGCAGGGGTTGGTGAACAGCACATAGACATCGACATGCTTACCCAGCGCCTGCAGCGCCTGCAGGTAGACCGGCGGCAGCGCGGAAATTCCACAAATAAAGACGCGCGACGGCAGCCCGGCGGGCGGTTCATCCGCCTTTTCCAGGGCGCTGATAAAGCGCTGATAGAGATTGGCGCGGTGCCACTGCGGCTGACCGAGCTCGGCGGTATAGCGCACCAGCGCTTTCCACAGCGGCGCCTGCCACTGCTGGGCGTCGCCGAGGCCGTCAACCCGCTGGTCGGCCTCCCAGCGCATCAGCCATTCCGGGCGATAGACCAGATACTGGTCATAGAGGTCCGCTACCCGGGCGGCCAGCTGAAACAGCTTGCGTTTGTCGCCGTCATCGCTCAGATACTGGCGCAGCAGGATAAAATCGTCTTCTTCCAGGTGCTGCGGCAGGAGAGTCATCAGCTTCCAGCTCATGCTCTGCTTGCTGAAGGCGCTTTCGCCAGGGATATCTTTCAGGACGCGCACGAACATATCCCAGATAAAGCTCGCCGGCAGCGGAAACTCGATGTTGGCGGCAATTCCGAAGCGCGAGGCCAGGGTCATCTGCAGCCACTGCGCCATACCGGTACTCTGCACCAGCACCATTTCAGCCTGAAAAGGGTCATCCAGCCGCTGGCGCTCGACGATAAACTCCATCAACGCCTCGAGAACATCCAGCCGGTTTGAGTGGTATACCCTTAACATAATTGCTCCTGACTACTGGCTGACCGGGCAATGCAGCCGGGTCATCTGCGCCCGCTTTGCAACGGGCATACTGATCGTTACCGTGATGCTGACACATCTTTGCGTCGATGTCTGCATACGGCTTACCTGCTCGCCTGCCGGCGGAGGCGGCGCGGAAAGCTGGCTATAGCGCCAGGCGTCGCGCCATAGCTGACGCGTCTGGTTCAGCTGGTGGACCCCTTGCGCCATTCCGCGCTGATAGCCGCCCAGCGCGGTGACCGTCAGCACCATCAGCGCCATCGCCAGCACGGTCTCCGGCAGGTTAAAACCCCGCTGGCGCTTCATGGCATTTGACATAAGCTCACCTCCCTGAGCGGGCAAAAATCGCTCCAGCCATGGGCGGAGAAACGCACCTGCCCGCCGCGCACCTCGCCGGACTGCCAGACCTGCACCTCGCCGCTGGCGCTGCTGAGCAGCAGCGAACCGTCGTCGAAGATGCGCAGACAGGCGCGCCAGCCCTGCTGCGCCTGCTCGCGGCAGGCCAGCGGCGCCTGTGTCGACCAGGCCTGCTGTTTTCCCCACTGTAGCGCCGAATGGGCCACAGCCGTATCGCGGATCGCCTGCGTTTCGCTGGCGGTTTGCGCCAGCAGCGCCCGCTGCTGCAGGTTAAGCCCCTCAAGCAGCAGGCTACCGAGAGTCAGCAACAGGAGCACCAACAGCAGCGACGACATTCCACGCTGGCGGATCACAGGTTATACCCCGTCACCCGCTGCTCCACCTCGGCCGCCAGACCCGCCTGCCGGGCAGAGCGCGCCGCCAGCGTCACGATCAGCTCCGGCGCGAAGCCCTCGGTCAGCAGACGCTGCGCCGCAAAGCGCGTCACCACCATAGCGGCCGGATTGGTGATTTTCTCCCATCCGCTGCCGCGGCAGTCGCTGGCTCCGCGCAAAGTCTCCAGCGCGCCGTCGCGCAGGCGAAAGCCAGTGCTCTCCGCCGCTGCCGCAGGGGAGGTTTCCCATGTCCCATTGCTGTTCGCGTCCCAGCGCACAATCAGGCACTCGCCGTCGGCGGCAAGCTCCAGTCCGGCTCCGCCGCACGCTCCCCGGCAGTATCCGGCGCGCTGCAGATGTTTACCCACGGCATGCACCCGCTGCCACAGTTCGTTCTCCAGGGCCAGCTGTTCGCCCTGGCGCAGAATATGGCGCTGCAGGGCGGGTAGAAAGCGGCAGGCGCCAATCAGCAGCAGCGAGCCTATCGCCATGGCGATAAGCGCCTCCGCAAGGGAAAATCCGCGGCGGCTCACTGGCACCCTCCCGCGCTGTCGCTACGGCATAAACGAATCCGCCCCCAGTGTGAAATCACAATGCTCCAGCTGCCGGCCTCGCTCTGCAGCCGCAGATTCCCCGCCCAGGCGGTGCTGCGCAGGCCGTAGAATCCCAGGCCAGGCGTGACGCCTGCCAGCGAGATCCCCGGCCAGCGCGGGCGCAGCGTTAAAGTCGACCCGGAGGCGCACGCCGGCGCCTCCCCCTGCGCACTCAGGCACCAGCCCTCTTCATCCTGGCCGACGCGAAGCACGCGGTCCCGGTTGTAGGCGTTGGCGTCATCGCGCAGGAAGACCAGGAAATCCCGCACCTGGACGGCGGTTTGCCACAGTCGTTGCTGCTGCTGCCAGCGCTGCCAGCCGTACAGGACGCCGACGCTGAGGATCATCATTAACGTCAGCGTCACCAGGGTTTCCATCAGGGTATAGCCATGTTCTCTGTTCATGGCGCAGAGTATGCCGCGGCGGTTAGCCCTGGCGCGACGACGGAAAATAGCTTTCCCGGCCAGACACGCAAAAAAGGTTTGTATGATCAACAGCAGAACATTTTTTTGCGAGCCTCTTTCCAACATTCCCGCCCACAACCGCCTGTGGCCAGGGGCGGGATGAAGCGTTCCATTCCTAATGGCGACGAGGGCTGCCACTCATTCAGGTGGTGAAAACGGCATAAAAAAACCGGCGCCATCGGACGCCGGTTGGTCATATCTGCAGAGGGGGTTAAATCGCCACTGGCGCTTTGATTCCCGGGTGCGGATCGTAACCTTCAATCTCGAAGTCTTCAAAGCGGTAGTCGAAGATCGACGCGGGCTTGCGTTTGATGACCAGCTTCGGCAGCGGACGCGGTTCGCGGCTCAGCTGCAGATGAGTCTGCTCGAGATGGTTGCTGTACAGATGGGTATCGCCACCGGTCCAGACGAAATCGCCGACCTGCAGATCGCACTGCTGCGCCACCATATGCACCAGCAGCGCGTAGCTGGCGATGTTGAACGGCAGGCCGAGGAAGACGTCGCAGGAGCGCTGATACAGCTGGCAGGAGAGCTTGCCGTCGGCGACATAGAACTGGAAGAAGGCATGGCACGGCGCCAGGGCCATCTTATCCAGCTCGCCGACGTTCCACGCCGAAACGATGATCCGGCGGGAGTCCGGGTCGTTTTTCAGCTGGTCCATCACCGTGCTGATCTGGTCGATATGACGACCGTCCGGCGCAGGCCAGGAGCGCCACTGTTTGCCGTAAACTGGCCCCAGGTCGCCATTTTCATCTGCCCACTCGTCCCAGATGGTGACGTTGTTGTCGTGCAGATAGGCGATGTTGGTGTCACCCTGCAGGAACCACAGCAGTTCATGGATGATGGAGCGTAAATGACAGCGCTTGGTGGTCACCAGCGGGAAGCCTTCCTGCAGGTTAAAACGCATCTGATGGCCGAAAATAGAGATCGTGCCAGTGCCGGTGCGGTCATTTTTTGGCGTGCCCTCGGCGAGCACTTTCTGCATCAAATCAAGATACTGTTTCATGGTTCCTCAAGAATTCAGTTGCTGCGGACGGTGGCGGTAAGCCCAAACCATCATGATGATACCCGCAAGCACCATCGGGATCGAAAGAATCTGCCCCATGCTGATGTACTGCACCCAGCCGCCGGTGAACTGGGCGTCGGGCTGGCGGAAGAATTCCACGATAATGCGGAACAGGCCGTAGCCAATCAGGAACAGGCCGGAAACGGAACCGGTCGGGCGCGGTTTACGGATAAACAGGTTCAGGATCAGGAACAGCACCACGCCTTCCAGCGCCAGCTCGTACAGCTGCGACGCGTGGCGCGGCAGCGCGCCATAGGTATCAAACAGCGATTGCCATTCCGGGTGGGTCGGCAGCAGCGCCAGGTCTTCAGCACGGGAGCCCGGGAAAATCATCGTGTAGTGGAAGCTCGGGTCCACGCGGCCCCACAGCTCGCCGTTGATAAAGTTGCCCAGACGCCCGGCGCCAAGGCCAAACGGGATCAGCGGCGCGATAAAATCGGAGACCTGGAAGAAGGTCCGTTTGGTGCGTCTGGCGAAGATAATCATCACCAGGATCACGCCGATCAGGCCGCCGTGGAACGACATGCCGCCGTCCCAGACGCGGAACAGATACAACGGATCGGCAAGAAAGACCGGCAGGTTGTAGAACAGCACGTAGCCGATACGGCCGCCCAGGAAGACGCCGAGGAAGCCCGCGTAAAGCAGGTTTTCCACTTCATTTTTCGTCCAGCCGCTGCCCGGACGATTCGCCCGACGGGTGGCCAGCCACATCGCAAAGACAAAGCCCACCAGGTACATTAAACCGTACCAGTGGAGGGAGACCGGGCCTAGAGAAAAAATGACCGGATCGAACTCCGGAAAATGCAGGTAGCCACTATTCATCTGTCACCATAAAGACTTGTTATTCCGCCGAAAGTGGACAGCGGTGATGATCCATGCCCGATTAAAACGGGCACGCCGAAGGAGGCGAATCATAGCATAAGCCAGGTGTGCGATCCGCGCCGGCGTGTAAAAGATATGTATACGGATGCTAACAGAATGCCGTTTTCCCGGTGGTATCCTATTTTGCCGGAGGGTGCGAACAGAGGATTCCCGGGTTACGGCTTACGCCTCACCCGGGCTACCGCTACCGCCCGCCGCGGATCAGGCCGCCGAGACCGCGCCGCTCCATAAAGGCCGCCACCTGATGGCGCACCTCGGCGGTCATCTGGGCTTCGAGGCTGCGACGCGACAGCTCCTGCGCCTCTTCGATATCGATGCGGCGCAGCAGATATTTCACCCTCGCCACCGAGCGGCCGTTCATCGACAGATGGCGATAACCGAGACCGATGAGGATCGTCACGCACATCGGGTCGCCTGCCATCTCGCCGCACAGTCGCAGATCGATGCCAAAGCGCTCCGCGTCATGGGCGATCATCGCCAGCGCCCGCAATACCGCAGGATGCAGGCTGTCATACATGCTGGCGACCCGGGTATTGTTACGGTCGACGGCCAGCAGGTACTGGGTCAGGTCGTTCGTGCCTACCGAGATAAAATCGATCCGGCTGGCCAGCTGCGGCAGCATAAAGACCATCGACGGCACCTCCAGCATCACCCCCAGACGCGGACGCGGGATGGCGTAGCCGATCATCTCTTCCACTTCCCGGCTGGCGCGGTCGATCAGCCGACGGGCCTCATCGACCTCTTCCAGACTGGTCACCATCGGCAGCAAAATGCTGAGGTTGCCGGTGGCGGCGTTGGCGCGCAGCATCGCTCGCACCTGGATCAAAAAGATCTCCGGCTGATCGAGGGTGATGCGGATCCCGCGCCAGCCAAGGCACGGGTTCTCTTCGCTGATCGGCATGTACGGCAGCTGTTTATCCGCGCCGATGTCCAGAGTACGCAGGGTCACCGGTTTGCTGTTAAACATCTGCAGCATGCCCTGATACTGGGCGACCTGCTCCTCTTCTGAGGGGAAGCCGCTCTGCAGCATAAAAGGAATTTCGGTACGGTACAGACCAATACCGTCAACAAAGCTGCCGAGCTTCTCTTCGTGCTCCGGGCTTAAGCCGGCGTTGAGCATGACTTTCACCCGTTCGCCGCTTTTCAGCTCCGATGCGCGCTGGAGATCGTCCTCCGCCAGGCGGCTGAGCTCGTTCTCTTCGCTGATAAGCCGCTGATATTCCTGCAACAGAACAGGTTCAGGATCCACCAGCAGCTCACCGCGATAGCCATCGACAATCAGCGTATGGCCATGCAGCAGCGAGGGCTGAATATCGGCGCCCATCACCGTTGGGATGCCAAGGGCCCGCACCATAATGGCGGCATGGGAGTTGGCAGCGCCATCGCGCACCACCACGCCGGCCAGACGATCCTGCGGCACCTCGGCGAGGGTGGTGGCCGACAGCTCGTCCGCCACGAGGATAATGCGCGCCGGCCAGGTGTTAGGTCCCTGAATACTGTCGTCGAGATGGAACAGCAGACGCTGACCCAGCGTGCGCAGGTCGCCGGCCCGCTCTTTCAGATAGCCGTCGCTCAGCGCGGCAAACTGTTCGGCGAACTTCTCGATGATCTTTTTGACCGCCCACTCGGCGACGGCGCCTTTGTCGACTTCGGCAAAGAGCTCGCGACGCAGGCGGGCGTCGGAGAGCAGGTGCGAGTAGAGATCGAAGATCGCCGCCGTCTCTTTTTGCGCGCCGGCGGCGTAGCGTTTGCTGTAGCGACGAAACTCGTTGGCCGCTTCTTCCAGCGCGCCAGTGAGGCGTTCACGTTCCGAGGCGGTGTCCAGCGTCGAGGCTTCATACACCTGCTCCATCAGCGGCAGGCTGACGTCCATCCAGCCCTCGGCGATCGCCACCCCGGAAGAGGCCGGCAGAGCGCGAATGCGCGTCTGACGATACTGGCCAAACAGGGCGTTCAGCTGGGACTGGGAGAGGATCGCCGCCATCTGGGTGGCGAGGGTGACGAGGAAAGACTCTTCGCTTTCATCAAACTGGCGCAGCTCACGCTGCTGGACCACCAGCACGCCCAACAGCTGGCGGCGCTGGATGATCGGCACGCCAAGGAAGGCGCGGAAGCGGTCCTCTTTGACGGCGGGGATATACTTGAAGCTGGGGTGTTTTTGCGCATCGGCGAGGTTGATGGGCTCCGCCAGGCGGCCAACCAGCCCCACCAGGCCTTCATCGAACGCCAGCGCAACGGTGCGCCCGCGAGGTTTTTTTAACCCGCGGGTAGCCATCAGGTAATAGCAGCGTCGATCATTGTCAGCCAGGTAAACCGAGCAGACTTCCGTCTCCATCGCCTGGCAGACATCCGTCACCAGAATATCCAGCGCCTCGTTTAAACGCGGCGCACTCGCGACCTTCTCGACTATTTCTCGCAACCGAGTGAGCATAATGTGCGTGGCTTAACCTCTTTTACGTCGATAAGCAGGCGCGCTTTGCGGCTTAGGTGCGCTCTCCGCCAGCGACATAGTGACGCTGGCGAACTCTTTCATCACCCGGCGGTAGACGTCGCGTTTGAACGACACCACCTGACGCACCGGGTACCAGTAACTCACCCAGCGCCAGCCATCAAATTCAGGTGTGCTGCTGGTTTGCATATTGATGTCCGCGTCGTTACCGATCAACTGCAAAAGAAACCACTTTTGTTTCTGGCCGATACAAACCGGCTTTGTGTCCCAACGCACCAAACGTTTAGGCAACTTGTAACGCAGCCAGTTACGGGTTGAGGCAAGGATCCGCACATCTTTACGGCTTAACCCGACCTCTTCAAACAATTCCCGATACATCGCCTGCTCTGCGGATTCTCCTGGATTTATGCCCCCTTGCGGGAACTGCCACGAGTGCTGACCATAGCGTCGGGCCCACATGACCTGGCCCTGACGATTACAGATTACAATACCGACATTTGGGCGGTAGCCATCGTCATCAATCACCGGACTACCTCAAGATAAGCTTCAATGTGAATGATTGTTTCACACTCGTCGGAAACGGTAAACCACTCTGTTCGCACACTGAGAACGGATAACATTTGAATAACTCACAGTAATTGCCAGAGTTATAAACAGCGAAAGCGCCCGACGGCCGATTTTATTCACTTTTTCTGTGGATAGAGTTGTGAAGAAGTACGGAATTAACCCGGGAAAACCCGGAGTAATCTGAACATCGCACTGCTAGCACCTTATAATAATGATAGCATATTCATTAAGTTAGAATATATTCCTTTCACTTATTACAGCATAACGTGACGTTCATCACACATGCGATCCGCCGACTGATGAAAGATCGAGCAATGTCGATTTTATCCACAGATTACGCGCAGGTCGCGGGCATATTTTCTCTAAAAATTCGATTTTCGTCGCACGTCAAGGCTGTAAATCGAACCAGTAGTGGGGCTTTTCCCCAGTTATCCCACTTTTCTGTGGATAACATGGTGTAAGATCCTGTTTATTGTCAGTGACCAGTTCTGGAAAACCTGTTTTCATGGTTTTCACCTGCCACGTAATGCCCTTAAAAAATCATATAAATCATGGGATTGGTATAGTTACTCATAAAACGATAAACTCTATCCACAACGCGCAAAATTAGCGCTCATTTTTTAACCAAAGGTGTCACCCTATGCCCGCTATCGCTCCGCTCTCCTCTCCGCCGCAAAGTCAGGAACAGCTGTTGGCCCAGGCCCGCCAGCTGGCCGGCTATACGCTGGGTGAGCTGGCGGCGCTGGCCGGGATCCCCATCCCCCGCGATCTTAAACGTGATAAAGGCTGGACGGGCATCCTGCTGGAGCTGTGGCTGGGGGCCAGCGCGGGCAGTAAACCCGAGCAGGATTTCGCCGCGCTGGGGGTGGAGCTCAAAACGATCCCTATCGACAGCCGGGGCCGTCCGCTGGAGACGACTTTTGTCTGCGTCGCCCCGTTAACTGGCAATAGCGGCGTCACCTGGGAGAGCAGCCATGTGCGGCATAAGCTGCAGCGAGTCCTGTGGATCCCTGTGGAGGGAGAGCGCGCCATTCCTCTGGCGGCGCGGCGCGTCGGCGCACCGCTGCTGTGGAGTCCGGACGAAGAAGAGGAGCGCCAGCTGCGCATGGACTGGGAAGAGCTGATGGATCTTATTGTCCTCGGTGAGGTGGAGCGCATTACCGCCCGCCACGGCGAGGTGCTGCAGCTAAGACCGAAAGCGGCCAACAGCAAGGCGTTGACCGAAGCCATCGGCGCCCGCGGGGAGACGATCCTCACGCTGCCGCGCGGCTTCTACCTGAAAAAGAATTTTACCGCCGCCCTGCTCGCCCGCCATTTCTTGTTACAACACGATTAATTTTTTGTTCTGCGTTGGGGCTTGCATATAATTGCTGCTTTCTATTTTGCAGGACTTTGAACAATGTTATTTGCATGGATAACCGATCCTAACGCCTGGCTGGCGCTGGGCACCTTGACGCTGCTGGAGATCGTGCTCGGGATCGATAATATTATTTTTCTCTCTCTGGTTGTGGCCAAGCTCCCCACCGCCCAGCGCGCCCACGCGCGACGGATCGGTTTAATGGGGGCGATGGTCATGCGCCTGGCGCTGCTGGCCTCTATCGCCTGGGTCGTTAAGCTGACCAACCCGCTCTTTACCGTCCTCGGTCAGGAGATTTCGTTTCGCGATCTGATCTTGCTGTTTGGCGGACTGTTCCTTATCTGGAAAGCCAGTAAAGAGATCCATGAATCTATCGAAGGCGAAGAGGAGGGGCTGAAAACTAACGTTCACTCCTTCCTCGGCGCCATCGTGCAGATCATGCTGCTGGACATCATCTTTAGCCTCGACTCGGTGATCACCGCCGTCGGCCTGTCGGATCATCTGTTTATTATGATGGCGGCGGTTGTGATTGCGGTGGGGGTCATGATGTTCGCCGCGCGACCTATCGGCGATTTTGTTGACCGTCATCCGTCGGTAAAAATGCTGGCGCTGTCGTTTCTGATCCTCGTCGGCTTTACCCTGATGCTGGAAAGTTTCGACGTCCATGTGCCGAAGGGATACATCTACTTCGCGATGTTCTTCTCTATTGCGGTGGAGAGTCTTAACCTGCTGCGCAATAAGAAAAACCCGCTGTAAACCACAAAATTGCAGCCTGGTCACAGGCTGCAACCCTTTTTCAGACTTTACTGCTTTTTATGTCTCACAAATCAGGCTATTAATAGACAGGTATGGGGTGCAGCTACTCAAGAGGTGATGACGATGAAAAAATGGGCAGTATTGATTTCCGCCGTAGGACTGGCGTTCTCGGTTTCCGGTTGCAGCAGCGATTACGTCATGGCGACCAAAGATGGGCGAATGATCCTGACCGACGGTAAACCCACCGTGGATGACGATACCGGTCTTATCAGCTACGAAGATCAGCAGGGTAATAAAATGCAGATCAATCGTGACGACGTTTCACAAATCATTAAGCGTTAATTTTTCCCCGTCGGCCCCAGCCTCTGTTGACGCTGCGCTTACCGACAACCAGTCTTCTGAGAAGAGTCGGGACACACCAGGACACCGCGGGTTTCACCCACCGCTCCTCCTCGTCACCCGGCTTTTTTGATTTTTTTACTTCCTCTTTTTCTCACCCTCTGCCATGTTGATACTCCTTTGTCGGGGAATGCCTGACCTTATAAATAAAAAGGAAGCTGGCTATGCAGTATCACCGTATCCCACACAGTTCACTTGAAATCAGCACCCTCGGGCTGGGAACCATGACCTTTGGCGAGCAGAACAGCGAGGCCGATGCCCATCAGCAGCTCGACTATGCGGTCGCCAACGGCATCAATCTGATCGATGTCGCTGAAATGTACCCTGTCCCGCCGCGCCCGGAAACTCAGGGGCTGACCGAAACCTACGTCGGCAACTGGCTGGCGAAACGCGGCAATCGCGAAAAGCTGGTGCTCGCCTCGAAGGTCAGCGGGCCCGCGCGTAATAACGACAGCAGTATTCGACCAAACCACGTCCTGGACCGGAAAAATATCCGCGAGGCGCTGCACGCCAGTCTGAAGCGTCTGCAGACCGATTATCTCGACCTGTACCAGGTACACTGGCCGCAGCGCCCCACCAACTGCTTTGGCAAGCTGGGCTACACCTGGGCCGACGCCGCCCCCGCGGTGACCCTGCTGGATACCCTCGAGGCGCTGACCGAGTTCCAGCGCGCCGGCAAGATCCGCTACATCGGCGTGTCGAACGAAACCGCCTTCGGCGTGATGCGTTATCTGCACCTGGCGGATAAGCACGACCTGCCGCGGATCGTGACCATTCAGAACCCCTACAGCCTGCTGAACCGCAGCTTTGAAGTCGGCCTGGCGGAAGTGAGCCAGTTCGAAGGCGTGGAGCTGCTGGCTTACTCCTGCCTGGCTTTCGGCACCCTGACCGGGAAGTACCTCAACGGCGCGAAGCCGGCGGGGGCGCGCAATACGCTGTTCAGCCGCTTTACGCGCTACAGCAGCGAGCAGTCGCAGAAAGCGGTGGCGGCGTATGTGGATATCGCCAAACGCCACGGCCTCGATCCGGCGCAAATGGCGCTGGCCTTTGTGCGTCGGCAGCCGTTTGTCGCCAGCACCCTGCTGGGGGCGACGACCATGGCGCAGCTGCAGGCCAACGTGGAAAGTTTACAGCTTGAGCTGAGCGAAGAGGTATTAGCGGAGATTGAAGCGGTGCATCAGGTTTATACCTACCCGGCACCGTAGCACGACCTGTCGACGCCGGCTTCTGGCGTCGCGTTGTTGCCCGGTGGCGGCTACGCCTTACCGGGCCTTCGCTACCCAGGTCGGGTAGCCACCTCAGCAGCCGCGGTAGCCCGGGTCAGGCGTAAGCCGCAACCCGGGGTTTCCCTCTGCCCGCGCGCCTGGCAGGGGTTACGATTTCGAGTCAACCGCGACGAGAAGTTATTTACGCCGCCCCCAGACCCACAGCGCGGCGATGGCCACGGCAAACACCGCGCCAAAACCTATCCCCACGGCGACCGGCGGAACGCCGACGCTCACCGCCAGGGAATAGAGCCCCAACATCAGCAGCATCGCCACGTTTTCGCCCAGGTTCTGTACCGCAATCGCGTTACCCGCCCCGACCGAGTGTTTCCCGCGCTCCTGCAGCAGCGCATTCAGCGGCACGATAAAGAAGCCGCCGAACACCCCGAGCAGCAGTAGCAGTCCGAACGCCGGCAGCAGCGACTGCTGCACCGCAAACGCCATTACCGCAATACCGATCAATATCCCGGCCGGCATACAGCGCGACACCGTCTCCAGAGTCACCAGCTTCGCCGCCGCCCCGGCCCCCAGCACAATCCCCACCGCCACCATCGCATTAAGATAGGTGGGCATGGCGTTGCTGGTAATGCCCAGCGCTACCGGCACCCAGATCACCAGCAGGAAGCGCAGGGTCACGCCAGCGCCCCAGAACAGGCTGGTGCCCATCAGCGAAAAGCGGGTTTCGCCGTTGCGCCACAGCGTGCGGCAGGCGCTGAAGAAGCTGTGCGTCATCGGCTTAAAACGCCATGACTGCCCCGGACGCGCCGCCGGCAGCCTGGGTATCCACAGGTTAGCCACCACCGCCCCGCCGTAGACCAGCGCGCAGACGATCAGCGCCGCCAGCACGTGCCAGTCGGCGAGGATCCCACCGGCCATGGAGCCCAGCAGGATCGCCGCGATGGTCGAGGACTCCATCAGTCCGTTAGCCTTCACTAACTTATCGCCGGTGGTCAGTTCGCCGAGAATGCCATACTTGGCCGGCGAATAGGCGGCGGCGCCAATCCCCACCAGCGTATAGCCGATAAACGGATTAACGCCGAAGCAGATGCAGCCGGCGCCGAGCAGCTTCAGGCCGTTGGCCACCATCATCACCCGGCCTTTGGCAAAGCTGTCGGCGAACTGGCCGACAAAGGGGGCAAACAGGATGTAAGCGCCCACAAACAACATCTGCAGGACCGGCTGGCTCCACTCCGGATAATAAAGCTGCTTCATCAGCGCCAGGGTGGCGAAGAGAAGCGCATTGTCGCCGAAGGCCGACAGGAACTGGGCGCAGATCACCGCCATCATCCCTTTCGAATACAGCGAAGGGTTAGTATGCACTGACTCACTCATGGGTTGTTTCCGCCTCGTCGACCATGTTTTTCAGGGTGACATAGTCTGGCTTGCCGCTGCCGAGCACCGGCAGCTGTTTCAGCCAGCGTATATCGCGCGGCACCGCCAGCTCCGGTACGCCGTGCTGGCGAGCGTAGCGCAGCAGGGCTTCGCGAGTCAGTTCATTATCGGTGGTAAACAGCACCAGCGCCTCGCCTTTGCTGGCGTCCTGTTTAATCGCCGTGGCGTGCATTTTGTCCGGCGACGTGCCGAGGGCCACCTGCTCCACCATCTCAAGAGAGATCATTTCGCCAGCGATTTTGGCGAAGCGCTTCGCGCGGCCCTGGATGCGGACATAGCCCTGCTCGTCGAAGGTGACGATATCGCCGGTGTCATACCAACCCGCTTCCTTTTCGCCGTGCTGATTTTCCGCCGTCGGCGCTTCCAGCACCCCGGGATTTTCCACCCGCAGGTAGCCTTTCATAATGTTCGGCCCTTTCAGCTGTAGCCGCCCCCCTTGCTCAATGCCAGGCATCGCCAGCAGGCGGGCGTCCATCCCCGGCAGGATACGCCCCACGGTGCCGACCTTCGCCGCCATGGGCACGTTGATCGAGACCACCGGGGCGCACTCGGTCACGCCATAGCCTTCGAGAATGCGCAGGCCGAATTTATCCTGCCACAGCTGTTTGGTGCTCTCCTGCAGCTTCTCCGCCCCGGCGACCACATAGCGCAGACGATAGAAATCATAGGGGTTAGCGAAGCGGGCATAGTTGGCGAGGAAGGTCGAGGTGCCGAACAGCACTGTGCAGTTGCGATCGTAGACCAGCTCCGGCACCACGCGATAGTGCAGCGGGCTGGGATAGAGAAACACCTCCGCACCGGTAAGCAGCGGCGTCAGCAGACCGACGGTGAGGCCAAAGGAGTGGAACAGCGGCAGCGCCGACATAAAGCGGTCATTAGCGGTAAAGTCGGCAATGGTTTTGATCTGCTCGACGTTGGCCAGCAGACTTTTATGGCTGTGCACCACCCCTTTCGGATTGCCCTCCGAGCCGGAGGTAAAGAGGATCATCGCCGCGTCTTCCGGCTGCTGCTTAACCTGCGCCAGACGCGGCGCCAGCAGATGGCCGAAAATCCACAGTTTGTCCGCAGGGGTGATATCGCCTTTGAGATCTTCCAGGAACACCCAGCGCACCTGAGTCAGTTGCTCCGGCAGGTGCCAGAGCTTGCCTTTATCAAGGAAGGTGCGCGAGGTAAAAATGGTGTTGAGTTCCGCGGCGGCGATGGCGCTGCTGAGCCCTTTCACCCCGGCGGTATAGTTCATCATCGCCGGAATGCGCCCGCGGGCGATCGCGCCGAAAATCACCGCCGCGCTGATGCCGGCGTTGGGCAGCATCAGGCCGATCTTCTCGCCCCGCTGGCTGTATTTTTCCAGAATGCGGGCGACAAACAGGGTTTTGGTCAGCAGCTTGCGATAGGTATCCGGCTGGAAGTTGATATCCTCCACGCAGGGTTTGCGCGCGCCGAAGCGGTCCTGCGCCGCCAGCAGCGACTCATACAGGGTTTCCCGCGGACGCACCGCCATCCGGGCTTCCATCATGATCTGATGCAGCATTTCTCCGGCGATTTTGCGCCGGTCGCGGGCGCGCGGCGCCTCAGGCATCGGCAGATGGGTGGGCGGCAGCAGATGCAGCTGAATACGCGGGAACAGGCGACGTTTCACCAGCCCCTTCAGCCGGCTGAAGGGCGTCAGTTCAGCGCCTTCAATGCGCAGCGGCACGATGGTCGCCTGCGATTTGGCGGCGACAAAGGCGGCGCCGTCATAAATTTTCATCAGCGAGCCGCTGACCGAAATTCGCCCTTCCGGGAAGATGACCACCGGCCGCCCCTGTTCAATCAGGCGCACCAGATGTTTGATCGACATCGGTTTGGTCGGGTCCAGCGGCACAAAATCGATAATCGGCGTCAGCGCGCGCATAAACCAGCGCTGGCTGATTGAGGTATAGACGGCAAAAACCGGTCGGACCGGCAAAAACAGCGCCAGCAGAATGCCGTCGAGGAACGAGACGTGGTTCGGGGTAATTAAGACTTTTTGCTGGTGCAAAGCCTGCGTGTCGCCGGTCAGTCTGACCCGGTATAACCCCTTGAACAGCAGTCTGAAAAATCCCAAAAGCATAACAACTCCATGTGACCGGTGATGAGTCAAAGCAGGTTACACGAGAAGGCGTGGGAAAGCAGTGCAGCGGGGGGATTTTCAGAATAAAAAAAACCTGCGCATCCGCGCAGGCTGGTGTAAGACGTCCAGTACGAAGAGCGTACCTGAGAAACTCACCTATCAATACCTCTGGGATCTCGATTGTCGCGTTTTTCGCCCGCTTCGGGCCAGCGGGAAAACGCAAGGGAGTGAGCCTAAGTGCAACCAGTTATTACGATTTTCGCTATCTGTAACAACGCCGGCGACGGGCAAAAAAAAACCTGCGCATCTGCGCAGGCTGGTGTAAATAAAGTGGTCAACATGACGTTGACTCCACCTATCAATACCTCTGGGATAGCCAGAATATCAACCTGCTCGGCGGACAAACCAGCGAACATTCGCAACAGCGCATCGCAAAGTGTAAGCAAAGGTTTGTATTTCCCCGAGCCGGTTTCAATTACTGATAGCGTCAATGTAAACAGGTCACCGATAAGCCCGCTCTGAATCACATTTGCGCCATTCCTTCGCCGCCGCGCCTTGAATCTGCCGCTCTTTCCCGTAACATAGCAGTATGTAAACGCTTACCCTATAAAAGGCATGGTATGGCGACAATTAAGGATGTAGCCCGACTCGCAGGAGTCTCCGTCGCTACCGTCTCCCGCGTCATCAACAACTCTCCCAAAGCCAGCGAAGCCTCGCGTCAGTCCGTGGGCGCGGCGATGGAAACCCTCAACTATCACCCCAACGCGAACGCCCGGGCGCTGGCCCAGCAGTCCACGGAAACCGTCGGCCTGGTGGTGGGCGATGTCTCCGACCCCTTCTTCGGCGCGATGGTCAAAGCCGTCGAACAGGTGGCCTATCGCACCGGCAATTTTTTGCTGATTGGCAATGGCTACCACAACGTGCAGAAGGAGCGCCAGGCGATAGAGCAGCTGATCCGTCACCGCTGCGCGGCGCTGGTGGTGCATGCCAAAATGATCCCCGATGAGGAACTCGCCGGGCTGATGAAGCAGATCCCCGGCATGGTGCTGATCAACCGCATCCTGCCCGGATATGAAACGCGCTGCGTAGCGCTGGACGATCGCTACGGCGCCTGGCTGGCGACCCGCCATCTGATCCAGCAGGGGCACACGCGTATCGGCTACCTGTGCTCAAACCACGATATCTCTGATGCGGAAGATCGCCTGCAGGGGTACTACGCGGCGCTGGAGGAGAGCGGCCTGCCGTGCAACGACCGGCTGGTCACGTTCGCCGAGCCGGATGAAAGCGGCGGCGAACAGGCGATGACCGAACTGCTTGGCCGCGGCCGCCACTTTAGCGCCGTCGCCTGCTATAACGACTCGATGGCCGCCGGCGCGATGGGGGTGCTGAACGACAACGGCATCGACGTCCCGCGGGAAATTTCGCTGATCGGCTTCGACGATGTCCTGATTTCGCGCTATGTTCGCCCGCGGCTGACCACCGTCCGCTACCCGATCGTCACGATGGCGACCCAGGCGGCCGAGCTGGCCTTAGCCCTGGCGGAGCAGCGCCCGGCGCCGGAGATCACCCACCTGTTCAGCCCGACGCTGGTGCGCCGTCATTCGGTGGTGGCCCCGCAGGAAGGCGATAAGTCGTAGCGATAGAGATGCACGGCGGTGGCCGGGTAATCCAGCCCCTCGCCGATGTAGCGCCAGCCGAAGCGTTCATAAAAATCGCGGCAGGCGGAGTAGAGATAAAGCTCCCGATAGCCCGCGCGGCGGGCATAATCGATCACATGCCGCTGCAGCTGTCCGGCCAGCCCCTGACCGCGAGCGGCGGGCGCGACGTACAGCGCCGCCAGCCAGGGAAACAGATCCTGGCGGCTGATCAAATCGCAGCGCCAGAGGCCAATCGTTCCCAGCAGCTGCTCCCCTTCCACGGCAATAAAGGTCAGCGGCAGCGCCTCCGCCGTCTGGCTATGCTGCACAATGCTGGCGAAAAACTCCCGCGGCAGCGCCTCGCCGCCAAAGGCCTGCCACAGCCGGTCGGTCACCTCCCGGGCGAACTGCGGCGCGGCATATAGCGGCAGGATCGTCATACCAACTTCCCCTGAAAAATCGGCACCGAGTCGAACAGATAGCCGTCAAAGTCCGGGGCGTCTTCATCGGACAGCTCCAGCAGACTGTTTTTAACGTTTTCCAGATGCTGCCACATCGCCTGCCAGGCGCCCATCACATCGCGACGCCGCAGCGCGGCAAGCAGGGTCTGCCGGTCGCCGAGCCACTTCAGCCGCCAGGCGCGGCTGGCAATGTGCACATTAAACTGCTGCCACAGCGGGCTGCTGTCCATCTGCAGCCAGATCCGCTCCACCGTCGCTAACAGCATCTGGTTCTGCGTCGCCCCGGCCAGCACCAGATGGAACAGACGAGCGTTATCCTGGGCGGTGTCGTTGAGGGCGATTGCCCGCTGCTCCTGCTCGATAATCCGCTTCAGATTATCGATATCGGCGCGGGTGGCCATTTTCGCGGCAAAGGCGGCGATATTGCTCTCCAGCAGCTGGCGCGCCTGGAGAATTTCAAACGGACCAACGTCGCTGCTGAGCAGCTGCTCTTCTTCGCTGTCGTTTTCGTGCGGGATACGCATGACGTACACCCCGGATCCCTGACGGATATCCACCGTCCCCTGCAGCTCCAGCATCAGCAGCGCTTCGCGCACGATGGTCCGGCTGACGCCATAGGTTTCGGCAATATGGCGTTCCGGCGGCAAGCGCGACCCGACCGGGTAGCGCCCCTGCGCGATCTGGGCGCGCAGGTCATCACCAATCTCCTGATAGGGCTTCTTTTCCGGCGGAATTATCGCTTTTTCCACAAAATCACCTGTGCGTTACATGCCTGCGAGTCAAACACGGCGCTATCTTAGCAAATATTGCCCCCGGCTAGCGGTATTCATCATCGATATCCAGCACCAGTTCACGCCGTTCGCCGAGCTGACGAAACCAGTGCGCCGAGGCTTTGGGTCGCCGGGCGCGATGGTTTTGCAGGTCGATTTCGATAAGCCCGTAGCGGTTTTTAAAGGCGTTCATCGGCGACACGTTGTCGGTAAACGCCCACAGCATATAGCCCTGGCAGTTGGCTCCTGCCTCGCGGGCGCGCAGGGTGTGCCACAGATGTTCGCTGATAAAACGAATGCGGTAGCTGTCGTCAATGGCGCCTTCGCGGTTACGGAACTGGCCTTCGTTTTCCACCCCCATCCCGCTCTCCGCCACGAACCAGGGAATGTTGCGATAGTCATTTTTTATCCGCATCGCCATATCAAAGATGATTTGCGGGTAGATTTCCCAGCCGCGGGAGGCGTTCATCCGCCGGCCGGGCAGCTCAAACGACTCATAATACCAGGCCGGATGGAACGGGGTATGCGGATGCCAGGCCCGCGACGGGGCTTTGACCCGGTGCGGATAGTAAAGGTTAATCCCCAGCTCATCGACGGTGTGCTCGCGGATAATCGCCAGATCCTCCGCGCTGGCCTCCCACGTCACCTGATGCTGCTCAAGCAGCGCGAGAAGCGCCGGCGGCCAGACCCCGTGCACCAGCGGGTCGAGAAACATACGGTTATAGAACAGATCGTAGATCTCCGCCGCGCGCAGGTCATGCGGGGCGCGGGAGCGCGGGTAGGTCACCTCCGGATTGAGGATGCAGCCGACGGTCCCGGGATAGCCTAGCTCGCGAAATCGCTTCACGACGCAAGCGGTCGCCAGCACCTTATGGTAGTTCCACTGCATCCAGGTGCTGGTGTTCTGCTCATAGGGCCAGCGCAGGGCATCAAGATAGACCCGGGTCTGCACCACGATCGGCTCATTAAAGGTAAACCAGCGGGTCACCTTCGGGTGGTAGCGGGCAAAAACCTGCTCCGCGTAGCGCACAAACAGCTCGACCACCGTTTTCGACCCCCAGCCGCCATACTTTTCCAGCAGATAGCCCGGTAGTTCGTAATGCTCAAGGCAGATCATCGGCGTGATGCCGTTGGCCAGCAGCGCATCGAACAGCTGGTCGTAATAGGCCGCATACTCCTCATCCACCGTGACGTTTTCATAGTCGGTCAGAAAGCGCGACCAGTTGATCGAAGTGCGGTAGTGGGTCAGCCCGGCCAGCTTCATCAGCTGCACATCTTCCTGAAAGCGGTTGATAAAATCGGTAGCCACCGCCGGGCCATAGCCGTTATGCCAGACGTGACGGTCGTTTTTGTACCAGAGATCGGGCCAGGAGTCCTGCCCCGGTTTTTTCCCGCTCCAGCCCTCGGTCTGCCAGGCGGAAGCCGCCGCGCCAAGGATAAAATCATCGGGAATAGTCATCCGTACGGTAGTCATAGGCTCCTCAGACAGGGTTGGCGGTCTGTTGATTGTCTGCCTGACGCTGCGCGGCATCGGCACGGCGGGAGGCGATTTTGACGAAAGGCAGATAGATAAGCACCGCGGCCACGATGCAGATCAGCTGGGTGACCACCGCCCCCATCGAGCCGGCGGTGGAGAGCCAGGCGTTGATCAGCGGCGGCGTGGTCCAGGGCACCATCACCACCGCCTTGCCGGCGAAGCCGGTCAGGGTGGCGAAATAGCCGATGCTGCCGGTCACCAGCGGGGTGATGATAAACGGGATGGCGAGGATCGGGTTGAGCATGATAGGCATCCCGAAGATCACCGGCTCGTTAATATTGAACAGCCCCGGGCCTATCGACAGCTTGGCGATCTCTTTCATCTCTTTGCGCCTGGTGGCGATCATCACCGCAATCAGCAGGCCGATGGTCAGCCCCGAGCCGCCGATGCTCATGTAAACATCCCAGAAGGGCATGGTGATGATGTTCGGTACCTCTTTCCCCTGCTCAAAGGCGCTCATATTGACGGTGATCGCCCCCAGCAGCAGCGGCTCGCGGATCGGCTTGATCATCTGGTTGCCGTGAATACCGATCACCCAGAACAGCTGGGCGACGAACATCAGCAGCAGGATCCCCGGCAGGCTCTGCACCACCCGCTCCAGCGGCTGCTGCACCACCTGGTAGACCGCATCGTAGAGATACATTCCCGTCAGCTGGTGGAAGAGAAAACCAAAGGTGGCGATCGCGGTGGTGGTGATGATCGCCGGGATCAGCGCCGAAAAAGAGGCAGAGACGTTCGGCGGCACGGTATCCGGCATCTTGATCTTCAGTCCCTTGCGCCCCTCCAGCCAGCAGTAAATCTCGACCGACAGAATGGCGATGAACATCCCGAGGAACAGGCTGCGGGTGTCGGAGAACTGACGCAGCAGGACATCTTTCACCACGTGCATCTGGCCATCGACCATCATCTCCACCGTGGTCGGCGTGACGCAGATAAAGCAGATCACCGCCAGCAGGCCGGGAAACAGGCTTTTGATGCCGTTGATCCGCCCCAGCTCAATGCCGATCAGAAACACGGCGCCGATATTGAGGAAGTTGAGCGTGGCGTAGTTCAGCGCGCTGGTGATCGGCTTCAGCGCGGCGAGAAAGGAGAGCGAGGAAAAGCTGGCGAGCCCATTCTTTGGATCCAGCACCATATTGGAGATCAGTACCGAAAAGGCCCCGACGATGATCACCGGCATCAGGGTAATAAACGCCGATTTGATCGCCATAATGTAGCGATAGCTGTTGAATGTCGTCGCGAAACGCCCCAGCGCGTCGATCAGTTTGTCCTGTAATGCCATAAAAGAGTACCTCAGTGTAAAGGGCTTATTGCGGCCAGGTGGACAGCCAGAGACTTTTGGCATACCAAAACATAGTTGCCAGGCAAAAATTGTTCTGTGACAGCGCTCGCAACCCGCTGCGTGGTATCCCAAATACCGATATTAAAATCTATTGGCATACCAGATAGCGCCGGTTGGTCAGTTCCTGCTAAAAGCGTGATCGCGATGGTTTTTCCGCCCCGCCCCGTCGATATGTCCCTTTTCGGTCTGTGATAAACTGCGCCTTACCACGTGAAATCAGGAATCGATGAATGGCTACAATGCTGGATGTCTCAATTCGCGCAGGCGTCTCGAAAGCGACGGTTTCCCGCGTGTTGAACGGCACAGGTCAGGTGAAAGAGAGCACCCGCCAACAGGTCTTTAAAGCGATGGAAGAGCTGGGCTATCGGCCGAATTTCCTTGCCCGCTCGCTGGCCAATCAGACCAGCAACAGTATCGGGCTGGTCGTCTCCACCTTTGACGGCTTCTACTTTGGCCGTCTGCTGCAGCAGGCGTCACGCCAGACCGAAGCCTGGGGAAAACAGCTTATCGTCACCGACGGCCATGATACGCCGGAGCGCGAAGAGGAAGCGGTACAGATGCTCGCCGACCGGCAGTGCGATGCGATCATCCTCTATACCCGGCATATGAGCGAGAAGGCGATCATGTCGCTGATTAACTCGATCGCCATGCCGCTAGTGGTGATTAACCGTGATGTGGCGCAGGCCCGCGAACGCTGCGTGTTCTTCGAACAGCAGGAAGCTGCCTTCCAGGCCGTGGAGTATCTGATTACCCAGGGCCACCGCGATATTGCCTGCATCACCGTCCCGATGCACACCCCCACCGGCCAGGCGCGCCTGCAGGGCTATCGCAACGCGCTGATAAAACATGGTATTGAGTGGGATCCGAGCCGGGTGAAATACGGGGACTCGACGATGACCCGCGGCTACGAGCTGTGCCGGGAACTGCTGGACGAGAAAGCCCGCTTCAGCGCGCTGTTTTCCTGTAACGATGATATGGCGCTGGGAGCGTCTAAGGCGCTGCATCAGGCGGGGCTGCGTATTCCGCAGGATGTGTCGCTGTTTGGCTTCGACGATGCGCCAAGCGCGAAATGGCTGGAGCCGGGGCTGTCGACGGTCTATCTGCCGATCGACAACATGATCACCACGGCTATCGATCAGGCGATCAAGCTTGCTAACCAGCAGCCGATCGAAACGATCCCGCCGTTCACCGGCACGCTGGTGTTGCGTGAGTCGGTGACGACGGGACCTTTTTTTAAATAAGCTCTAAGGCCAGCAGCTCCTGGATGGTCTGGCGACGGCGGATCAGCCGCGCCTTGCCGCCATCAAACAGCACCTCCGGCAGCAGCGGACGGCTGTTATAGTTGGATGACATCGAGGCTCCGTAGGCGCCAGTGTCATGGAGCACCAGATAATCCCCTGGGGCCACCGCCGGCAGCAGACGGGTCTCGACTTTCCCCCCTTCCTGCTGGGTAAAGACGTCCCCGGACTCGCACAGCGGCCCGGCCACCACGGTCTCCACCTGCGGCGCGGCGCTGAGATCGCGGCCATCCGCCGCCAGAGCGGTGATATGATGATAGCTGCCGTACATTGCCGGGCGCATCAGGTCGTTAAAGCCAGCGTCAATCAGCACGAAGTGGCGGCTGCCCATCTCTTTCACGCTGCGCACCTGCGACACCAGCACGCCGGACTCGGCCACCAGGAAGCGTCCGGGTTCAATCTCCAGTTTCACCGGGTGACCCAGATGGGTGGCGATCTGCTCCCGGGCGCGGTTCCACAGGCCATAATAGTGAGCGGTGTCGATGGCCTCTTCGCCCTCGCGGTAAGGAATAGACAGGCCGCCGCCGGCGGAGATGGCCTGCAGATCCTGACCAAAGTCGACAACCTGGCGCACCATCGCGCCGCACACCTGCTCCAGGTGACCATAGTCGACGCCAGAGCCGATATGCATATGGATCCCCACCAGCTGCAGCTGATAGCGACGCATCACTTCCAGCGCCGCCGGCAGGTGGCTGTACCAGATGCCATGCTTGCTGTTCTCACCGCCGGTATTGGTTTTCTGGCTGTGGCCGTGGCCAAAGCCCGGGTTGACGCGCAGCCATACGCGATGGCCCGGCGACACTTCACCCAGTTGGCTCAGCATGTCGATCGAGCCGGCGTTCACCGGGATCTGTAACGCCTTGACGCGATCGAGGGTCGCCTCGTCGATCAGATCGGCGGTGAAGACAATATCCTCTGGATTCTGCTGCGGATCGTAGCCCGCCGCCAGCGCACGCTCGATCTCCCCCAGCGACACCGAGTCCACCTTCACCCCCTGCTCGCGCATCAGACGCAGAATATGGATGTTAGAGCAGGCTTTTTGCGCAAAACGCACCACGTCAAACTGGCTGAGCTGGGCAATCTGGCGGCGAATAATCTGCGCATCATAGACCCAGACCGGGCAGCCAAATTCCGCCGGCAGGCGCAGCAGATTGTCCGCGGTCAGATCGGTATCGGTGGCGTAAAGCGAGTGTGGCATAAGAACTCCGGTGTAGTGCGTGTGTTGGTCGCTGTTTTTTCTGATTACGCCACAGCGCCGGACGAATAAAAAATATCGTTTTATCGCGACTCTATGCAAAAATGATATAGTTCCAGCCGAGCCTCAGGGAGACCGCATGCCAGCCGTCAATTTGCGTCATATCGAAATCTTTCATGCGGTGATGACCACCGGCAACCTGACCGAAGCCGCGCGGATGCTGCATACCTCCCAGCCCACCGTCAGCCGAGAGCTGGCGCGCTTTGAGAAGGTGCTCGGCCTGCGGCTGTTTGAACGGACCCGCGGTCGCCTGCAGCCAACCGTGCAGGGCCTGCGCCTGTTTGAGGAGGTTCAGCGTTCCTGGTACGGCCTGGACCGCATCGTCAGCGCCGCCGAGAGCCTGCGCGAGTTCCACCAGGGCGAGCTGTCGATAGCCTGTCTGCCGGTCTTTTCCCAGTCCTTTCTGCCGCTGCTGTTGCCGCCGTTCCTCGCCCGCTACCCGGAGGTCAGCCTGCAGATCGTCCCCCAGGAGTCGCCGCTGCTGGAGGAGTGGCTCTCCGCCCAGCGCCATGACCTTGGCCTGACGGAGACCCTGCATACCCCCGCGGGCACTGAACGCACCCCGCTGCTGACGTTGAATGAAGTCTGCGTGCTGCCCGCCGGCCATCCGCTGGCGGCGCAGACGACGCTGACCCCCGCCGATTTTCAGGGCGAGAACTACATCAGCCTGTCGCGCACCGACAGCTATCGCCAGCTGCTCGACGCCCTGTTCCTTGAGCATCAGGTCAAGCGGCGGATGGTGGTCGAAACCCACAGCGCGGCCTCGATCTGCGCCATGGTGCGCGCCGGCGCCGGGATCTCGGTGGTTAACCCGCTGACCGCCCTGGACTATGCCGATAGCGGCGTGGTGGTGCGCCGCTTCAGCGTCGAAGTGCCGTTTACCGTCAGCCTGATCCGCCCGCTCCATCGCCCGCGATCGGCGCTGGTCGACGCCTTCGTGACGCACCTGCAGCAGAGTCTGCCGCAGATCCTCACGCCGCTGGCGTCGGTTCTGCAGAGAGCATAAAGTTGACCGCGTCCTCAGCGTGGATCGCCGCGGTGTCAAAGACCGGCAGCGGGCTGAGCTCGGCAGGCACCAGCAGGCCAATTTCCGTGCAGCCGAAAATAACCCCTTCCGCCCCCTGCTCCGCCAGGGCGGCAATCACCTGCAGATAATAATCCCGCGACGCCTCGCTGAAGGTGCCGAGACAGAGTTCGTCGAAAATGATCTGATTGATCCGCGCCCGATCGTCGGCCTCGGGGATCAGCGTCTCGATGGCAAACTGCGCCTGCAGACGACCCCGGTAAAAGGTCTGCTCCATGGTATAGCGGGTGCCCAGCAGCGCGACCCGCCGCTGGCCCTTGGCGGCAATCGCCCTTCCGGTGGCGTCGGCGATATGCAGAAAGGGAACCTGGCAGCGGGCGGCGATGGCATCCGCCACCTTGTGCATGGTGTTAGTGCACAGGACAATGCCCTCGGCGCCCGCCTGCTGCAGCCCAACCGCGGCGTCGGCAAGGATCGCGCCGGCGCGATCCCAGTCGCCGGTGGACTGACAGGCTTCAATCTCGTGAAAATCGACGCTATGCAACACCAGTCTGGCGGAGTGCAGCCCGCCCAGTCGCGCCTTCACACCTTCATTAATCAGGCGATAGTAAGGGATCGTTGACTCCCAGCTCATGCCGCCTAACAGGCCAATGGTTTTCATCTTTTGCTCCTTATGTTGTTTCTGCCAGTGAAACAAACTTGTGATCAACTTTCCACTTCTCTGGCCGCGTATTTCTTTTTCATGAAGAGTGAGATAACTTAAGTGAAACAATGTTTCATTTTAACAACAGGATCGGCAGATGTTTATTTTCCATAAAGACACCACCCTTGAAGACCTTGGCAATGGCGTAACCCGCCGCATTCTGGCCCATGACGGCAAAATGATGGCCGTGGAGGTAAATTTTGCCGCCGGCGCCGTCGGCCCAATGCATAACCACCCTCACGAACAGCTCACCTACGTGCTCTCCGGCGAGTTCGAATTCACCATCGGCGAGGAGACGCGCGTCGTCAGCGCTGGCGATACGCTGTACAAGCAGCCGGGGATCATGCACGGCTGCGTCTGTCTGCAGCCCGGCACGCTGCTCGATACCTTTACCCCCATCCGCGAAGATTTCCTCCAGGGTTAATCCCTGTCGGGGGGCGCTTGCCGCCCCCGGTTATCTATCTGTACCTTCGAATAAAATATACCAGCAAAATCATTACCCTGATAATAATATTCCCCGCCTCGCTTACGCTGATATTTCATACTTTTCAGCCCCTCACAAACGCCTAAAATGCTTACCACCTCACCTTTTTGAAACATCGTTTCGACTTTGATCACATTTCCATCCAGATCTGCATGACGCGGAAATAAATCGCAATAAAATGAAATTAAAACGGTGTTTTATAAAAAACAGATCAGCATAAAAAAAAGAGCCTGACGGCCCCTCCACGCTGGGCCAGTTAAAACCTAACCCATTCATTAACAAGGATATGTTAACCAGAGGAAGCGTTCAGACTTTTTTGCGTGGTTCGCGGCCAAAGGCCGACAGCGCCGCGTCACCGGATCCGTATTACAACTCGTAAGCCAGGTAGGTATGTATGAATGAAAACAAGCTGCTGGGATTGGCATGGATATCGCCCTATATCATCGGGCTGATTGTCTTTACCGCTTTTCCTTTTGTTTCATCTTTCTTTCTCAGTTTTACTGAGTACGACTTGATGAGTCCGCCGGTATTTAACGGCATTGAAAACTATCGCTATATGTTGACCGAGGATAGCCTGTTCTGGAAATCAATGGGGGTGACCTTTGCCTACGTCTTTTTAACCATCCCCTTAAAACTGGCTTTCGCCCTCGGCATTGCCTTTGTGCTCAATTTCAAACTGCGCGGTATCGGCTTTTTCCGCACCGCCTACTATATCCCGTCGATCCTTGGCAGCTCGGTGGCGATTGCCGTGCTGTGGCGCGCCCTGTTCGCCATTGACGGCCTGCTGAACAGTTTTCTCGCCGTCTTTGGCATCGATGCCATCAACTGGCTGGGGGAACCCTCGCTGGCGCTGATGTCAGTCACCCTGCTGCGCGTCTGGCAGTTTGGTTCCGCGATGGTCATCTTCCTCGCCGCGCTGCAGAACGTCCCGCAGTCGCAGTATGAGGCGGCGATGATCGACGGCGCCTCGAAGTGGCAGATGTTTATGAAGGTCACCGTGCCGCTGATCACCCCGGTGATTTTCTTCAACTTTATTATGCAGACCACCCAGGCGTTCCAGGAGTTTACCGGCCCGTACGTGATAACCGGCGGCGGCCCGACCTATTACACCTACCTGTTCTCGCTCTACATCTACGATACCGCCTTTAAGTACTTCGACATGGGCTATGGCGCCGCGCTGGCGTGGGTGCTGTTCCTCGTCGTGGCGGTCTTTGCGTCGATAGCCTTTAAGTCATCGAAATACTGGGTCTTCTATTCCGCCGATAAGGGAGGCAAAAATGGCTGATATTCAACAGATGGCGCCGGTGATGAGCGACGCCGATCGTGAGGTGGCCCGTACGCTGCGCCGGGAAAAGGTGAGCCGGGTGGTGCGCTACGTCGTGCTGGTGTTCGTCGGCCTGCTGATGCTCTACCCGCTGGCGTGGATGTTCTCCGCCTCGTTCAAGCCGAACCATGAGATCTTCACCACCCTCGGGCTGTGGCCGACTCACGCCACCTGGGACGGGTTCATCAACGGCTGGAAGACCGGCACCGAATACCATTTCGGCCACTATATGCTGAACACCTTTAAGTATGTGATCCCGAAGGTCGTGTTAACGATCATCTCCTCCACCATTGTGGCGTACGGCTTCGCACGCTTTGAGATCCCGTGGAAGAAGTTCTGGTTCGCGACGCTCATCACCACCATGCTGCTGCCGAGCACCGTCCTGCTGATCCCGCAGTACCTGATGTTCCGTGAAATGGGGATGCTGAACAGCTATCTGCCGCTGTATCTGCCGCTGGCCTTCGCCACCCAGGGATTCTTTGTCTTCATGCTGATCCAGTTTCTGCGCGGCGTCCCGCGCGATATGGAAGAGGCGGCGCAGATCGACGGCTGCAACTCCATCCAGGTGCTGTGGTATGTGGTAGTGCCGATCCTCAAGCCGGCCATTATCTCGGTGGCGCTGTTCCAGTTCATGTGGTCGATGAACGACTTTATCGGTCCGCTGATCTACGTCTACAGCGTCGATAAGTATCCCATCGCGCTGGCGCTAAAAATGTCTATCGACGTCACGGAAGGCGCGCCGTGGAACGAAATTCTGGCAATGGCGAGCATCTCCATTCTGCCGTCCATCATCGTCTTCTTCCTGGCTCAACGCTACTTCGTGCAGGGCGTGACCAGCAGCGGAATCAAAGGTTAAGAGGGAAATATCATGGCTGAAGTGATTTTCAACAAACTGGAAAAAGTTTACTCAAACGGGTTTAAAGCGGTGCATGGTATCGACCTGAAGATTGCCGATGGCGAATTTATGGTGATCGTCGGCCCTTCCGGCTGCGCCAAATCGACCACCCTGCGCATGCTGGCGGGTCTGGAGACCATCAGCGGCGGCGAGGTGCGGATCGGCGATAAGATCGTCAACAACCTGGCGCCTAAATCCCGTGGTATCGCGATGGTGTTCCAGAACTACGCCCTCTATCCGCATATGACGGTAAGAGAAAACCTCGCCTTCGGCCTGAAGCTGAGCAAGCTGCCCAAGGCGCAGATTGATCGGCAGGTGGAGGAAGCGGCGAAAATTCTTGAACTGGAGGAGCTGCTGGAACGTCTGCCGCGCCAGCTCTCCGGCGGCCAGGCGCAGCGCGTGGCGGTGGGCCGGGCGATCGTCAAAAAACCGGACGTCTTCCTGTTCGACGAACCGCTCTCCAACCTGGACGCCAAGCTGCGCGCCTCGATGCGCATCCGCATTTCCGATCTGCATAAGCAGTTGAAAAAATCCGGTAAACCGGCGACCACCGTCTACGTTACCCACGATCAGACGGAAGCGATGACCATGGGCGACCGCATCTGCGTGATGAAGCTCGGCCACATTATGCAGGTCGATACCCCGGACAACCTCTACCACCAGCCGAAAAATATGTTTGTCGCCGGCTTCATCGGCGCGCCGGAGATGAATATTCGCCCCAGCCAGCTGGTTGAGCACGACGGCCGCCTGTGCCTGACCCTTGGCGACCAGCGCCTGCCGTTGAACGACCGTCTGGCGGAGAAAGTCGGCGCGTATCAGCATCAGGAGGTGTTCTACGGGGTCCGCCCGGAATTCGTGTCGCTCTCCGACGCGCCGTTCGCCGAAGGCGGCTGCATGGGCGAGATGGTGCGGGTGGAAAACATGGGCCATGAGTTCTTTGTCTATCTGCAGGTCGCGGGCTACGAGCTGACCGCTCGCGTGCCGTCGGACGATGCGAAGCCGATGATAGCTAAGGGACTGAATCGAAAAGTCTATTTCACCTTTGATCTTAACAAGTGTCACATCTTTGACGCCAAAACCGAACAGAACCTCTCTCTGTGAACCCTGGAGCATAACAATGAAAAACGTGCTGATAAGCGCCACCCTCTCCGCCACCCTGGGCCTTAGCGCCTTCTCCTCGCTGGCGCAGGATGTCGACCTGCGTATGTCCTGGTGGGGGGGCAATGGCCGCCATCAGGTGACTCTCAAGGCGCTGGAGGCTTTTCACCAGCAATATCCCGATATCAATGTCAAAGCGGAATATACCGGCTGGGACGGCCATCTTTCGCGCCTGACCACCCAGATAGCCGGCGGCACCGAGCCTGACGTGATGCAGACCAACTGGAACTGGCTGCCGATTTTTTCGAAAAATGGCGAGGGTTTTTACGATCTCAACACTCTGAAAGACGAGATCGATCTCAGCCAGTTCGACGCCAAAGAGCTGCAGTCCACCACGGTCAATGGCAAGCTCAACGGCATCCCGGTGTCGGTCACCGCCCGGGTCTTCTACTTTAACGACGAAGCGTGGAAAAAGGCGGGCATCCCCTTCCCGAAAACCTGGGATGAACTGCTGGCGGCGGGGAAAACTTTCGAAAGCAAACTCGGGAAACAGTACTACCCGGTGGTGCTTGAGCACCAGGACGTGCTGGCCCTGCTCAACTCTTACATGGTGCAAAAATACAACCAGCCGGCCATCGATGAGAAAGGACGCAAATTCTCCTACAGCAAAGCGCAGTGGGCGGACTTCTTCGGCATGTATAAGAAGCTTATCGACAGCCATGTCATGCCGGACACCCGCTACTATGCCTCCTTCGGCAAGAGCAACATGTACGAGATGAAGCCGTGGATCCAGGGTGAATGGGGCGGGACCTACATGTGGAACTCCACCATCAACAAATACTCCGACAACCTCAAGCCGCCGGCGAAGCTGGTGCTGGGGGAATACCCGATGCTCCCCGGGGCCACCGATGCCGGACTGTTCTTCAAGCCTGCGCAAATGCTGTCGATTGGCAAATCGACGAAAAACCCGCAGGCGGCGGCGAAAGTGATTAACTTCCTGCTGAACAGTAAAGAAGGGGTGGATATTCTCGGACTGGAGCGCGGCGTGCCGCTGAGTAAAGCGGCGGTTACCTACCTGACCGAAGACGGGATCATCAAAGCCGACGATCCGGCGGTGTCCGGTCTGAAGCTGGCGCAATCCCTGCCCACCACTCTGCCGGTCTCGCCGTACTTCGACGACCCGCAGATCGTCGCCCAGTTCGGCACCACCCTGCAGTACATCGACTACGGTAAAAAGTCGGTGGAAGAAGCGGCCGAGGACTTCCAGCGCCAGACCGACCGCATTCTGCGCCGCGCGATGCGCTAACCTGCCCGTCGGAAACCTCCCGCGGCGTCCGCCGCGGGAGAGCCTGCCTGAGTATCCTGTCAGAAGAAATATTTAAAGCGCACCCGGGCGCCGTAGCGTTCATCGGGATTCCCACTCTTCGCTGCCGTGGAATCGAGCCACGAGGCGTAGGCGCCAAGGTAAATATTGAAGTTCGGCATCGCCATAATATTCGGCAACTGCCAGGAAGTATGCACGGTGTGGATGTCATAGCGCCCCGGCGCGAGGATTGCGCAGTCGTCATCGCACTCGCTGCTCACCCCGGCCATGTTGAACTGGTCGATTTTGTTATGCGCGTAGATATAGCCCAGCTCCACGCGATGCCACAGGGCGTTGATCCCGGCGCTGAAGTCGGTTTCGTCCGCCGCGTCCAGCAGGGCGGTACTCAGATTGACCACCGCCCCGTCCTGCGGATCGCTTTTCAGGGTGTTCCAGCTCATGGTCATCCCGTAGCCGGTACGGTTTGACTGGTCGACCCAGCGCCCGCCCTGGTTCTGATAGCCGTAGGCGTTGTTGACGAGGTTGCTCTCTATCGCCGCCGCCGCCGACCACGCGCCGGACTGCCACACCGCCACCGGCCGCACGTACACCACGTTTTTGCGGTTTTCCAGCGCATTACCGTGATAGTTCTGATCGACAAACAGCGAACTGCCATCCTCCACCAGGGTGTTCACCTCGAAATACCAGTTATCCACCGTTTTGCTGAACAGGAGGTTGCCGCCGCTGCTGCTGCGCCCGCGCCCCTCTTTCATCATGTAAATATAGCCATAGCCGTCGGAATAGAGATCGTTGGCGGTATTTCCTGAATATTCAATAAAGGTATCCTGATTCAGGGGGAACATATCCCAGGCTTCAAAGCGGCCTATTTTTATTTTCCAGTCATCCTGCTGACCAAAGAAAAATACCGCATCATCGAGATTCATTTTGCCATCCATATCCGCCAGGGGCTGCACACTGAATCCGGCATATTTCCCGTCGGCGCCATTACGTCGGCCATCGAAACCCAGCAGAATACGGCCATTAATATCCCAACGCTCTTTATCACCGGGCGCCCAGCTTTTATTCGCGCTGGTTTTGACCGACGTCAGGCTACCGGTGCGGCTGGCGCCATCAAGGTTAAATTCGACATCGCCATAAAATTTTAATTCGCCATTGTCGTTTAGCTGCAGGCGCGGCGTAGCCGGCGCCGCGCGGGCGACCGTCGTGGCCTGCTGCTGGCCTTTCAGCGTCTTAATCTCCGCCTCTGCGCTGGCGGCGCGCGCCTCCGTCGCCTTCAGCCGCTGCTCCATTTGCGCCAGCCGATCCTCCAGCGATAACGGCGCCTGCGCCATCGCCTGTGGCAGAGAGAGAGACGTGAGAAAACACCCGACCCAGATTTTATTCATCGGTAAACCCTTTTATTATGGAATGAACTAAATTTGTTATTAATGGGTAATGCACGACGATGCAGGCAATAATAACCCGCCCATCGTCAAAGACGGGTTATTAACGACAACAGCCTTATTATTATTCGAGCTGCCAGGCTCCGGCTTCAGTTAATGCCGCTGAGCCGCTCCAGGCAAATAACGCTAATTCACGGCGGGGAGCCTGCGGATAGATACGGCTGCTCAGGCAGGCTTCGCCGTCATTGACAAACACCTCCACCGAAGAGCTATCGAAAAATATCCGCAGATTGAGATCCGCCCCCGCGGTCAACGGCACACTGCGCGTCCCGCACAGGCCATGCTGCGGATAATGCCGCTCCAGCACCAGACGCTGTTGCTGGGCATCCACGTAGAGGCGCAGGCCATCGCCAAAGCGCAGACCATACTGCTCGGCGCTGCTGCGGGCGCAGTTCCAGCGCAGGTTCACCTCCATCGCCTCGCAGTTGTCGACCATCGTGGTCTGCTGATTGTTCAGGGTGCTTACCGGCCACGGGAACCAGGCGCCGCGCAGACTCTCCACTTCTTTCGCCGGGCGCATCTGCAGGCGGTTATCCGCGCTCAGGCTCAGCTCGCGCGGCAGGGAGAGCATGCCCGCCCAGCCGTCCTGCTGCTCCGGCAGCGGTGATTCCCACATATCCAGCCAGCCAATCACGATCCGCCGGCCATCGGGGGTGGCGAAGCTTTGCGGCGCATAGAAATCGTGGCCGTGATCCATCTCTCTGAACTCGCCGTGGCGGACGAATCGCTGCCCCGGCTGCCACTCGCCGATCAGATAGCCGCTCTGGAACAGGTTGCGGTTGCGGAACCCCTCAGCCTGCATCCCCTGCGGGGAAAACATCAGAACGCGTTTGCCGTTGAGGGTGAAGAAGTCCGGGCACTCCCACATATAGCCCATGGCGCTTTCCGCTTCATCCAGCACCCCCACATCCTGCCACTGGCGCAGATCGGCTGAGCGGTACAGCCGCACCTGGCCGGTGTCGCCTTCGCGCGCGCCGACGATCATGTACCAGCTGTCTCCTTCCCGCCAGACCTTCGGGTCGCGGAAGTGGTGCATACCCGGCGGGGTGTCGACCACCATCCCCTGGCGCTCGAAGTGGATCCCGTCCCGGCTGGTGGCCAGACACTGTACCTGATACAGATTGGCTTCGTCGCCAGGATCGCCGTGGAATTTATGCCCGGTGTAAATCAGCGCCAGGGTATCGCCATCGACCACCGCCGAGCCGGAGAAGCAGCCGTCTTTATCCTCCGGCCCCTCCGGCGCCAGGGCCACCGGCAGATGCTCCCAGTGCACCAGATCCTTACTCCGCGCGTGCCCCCAGTGCATCGGCCCCCACTGAGTGGAGTACGGGTGATGTTGATAAAAGGCATGGTACCAGCCGTCGAACCACACCAGACCGTTTGGGTCGTTGATCCACCCGGCGCGGGCCGCCAGGTGATAGTGCGGATACCAGCGCAGATTGAGCGCCTGGCGTTGTGTCTGGAGTACCTGTTCAGCCCTGGAGATTGTGTAAGTCATCATTTTCACTCTTTTTGATTCAGACAGCGGTAGGTTGCGACACCAGCGGATCGGCGGAGGATTTGCCGGAGCGCAACAAGAAGATGGAAATAAAGGTGGTGCAGAACACCAGCAGGCCCATGATCAGATAGGACTGAGCGAAGCCATATTTTTCATAGCTGTAGCCCGCCAGCGGCGACAAAACGCTGGCGATAATCGAGCTGGTGCAGGCGAAGCCCACCAGATAGAGGGTGGAGGAGAGGCGTTTATCGAAGTTGATGCTGTTGTACTTAAAGATAGCCACCAGCAGTATCGGCAGCTCCACTGCGTGCAGCAGTTTAGTGATGGAGATCAGCAGCGGCCCCTCCACCAGGCCGGAGGCCACCATGCGCATCGCCATCACCATGCCGGCGAAAATCAGACCGTTTTTGGCGCCGATGCGGTTCACCAGCCACGGCGCGCAGAACATGCCGGCCGCCTCGAGGAACACCTGGAAGGAGTTGAGGTAGCCATACATCTCATTGCCTTCCTGCAGGGTCGCGAACTGCGATGAGAAATAGACCGGGAACTGCTGGTCATAGACGCCGTAGATGCAGGTGCCGATGACGAAGAAGACCAGCGCCCAGAAGCGCGGCAGCGTCAGCAGGCGCAGCGCATCTTCCAGGGTCACCTTGCCGCCCGAAACCGCCTCCTGCATCGCATGCGGCGCCGAGGAGACGCGCAGCCGCGCCAGCAGGATAAAAAACACCAGTCCGGAACAGCTGGCGACGAGGAAGTTAAGCTGCGGATTGATGTTAAACAGCAGACCGGCGAAGAAGGTGGCCACCGCCCAGCCCAGCGAGCCCCACATCCGCGCCCTGCCGAATTCAAACTGGCTCTGGCGCGCCACGCGCTCGGTATAGGATTCCAGCACGCCAATGCCGCCGTTAAAGGTCAAGCCGATGTAGATCCCGCCGAAGATGCTGCCCAGCAGGACGTTAATTTTCAGCAGATGGCCGAACAGCAGATACGCCGGACCGGAGAGGATCAGCAGCGCGGTGATATACCAGAGCAGATGTTTGCGCAGCCCCAGCTTATCCTGGATAAAGCCATAGCAAACTTGCGCAAACAGCGCGGAAACCGACAGAACGGCGTAGATGATACCGGTATCGCCGGCCTTCAGCCCGACCTCCTGGTGCAGCCAGATGGAGAGCAAGGAGCCGGATGACGACCAGGTCACGAAAAAGAAAAACAGTAAGGCACTGAGCAACGGGTAGCTGTGTGAGTGATGCGCTTTCATCATGACATTCTCGTGTTAGAGGAATGCAATTATGGTAACGTTAACAAAAAACAAAGCGCAGGGGGATTCGCTGCGATACATGATGTTAATCACAAAAGTTAACGTTAACATAATGAAGATGCGATCGCGATCAAATATTAACCGCGGCAGCGTGGAGGACGAGGCTAGCATAAAATCGTTTCACGCTTTTACATCAGCGACTTAGTTGTATAGCCTGTACTCTGCAGCTATGGCGGAGGAAAAAATGGCGTCCCTGAAAGATGTAGCAAAACTGGCGAATGTATCTCTGATGACCGTCTCTCGGGCGCTGAACACCCCGGAGCGGCTCAAGCCGGAGACGCTGGCGCGCGTGCAGGCCGCCATCGCCGAAACCAACTATGTCCCCGACCTGTCGGCGAAAAAGATCCGCGGGGCGCGGGCCACCCCCAGCACCATCGGCGTGCTGGCGCTGGATACCGTCACCACCCCCTTTTCGGTGGAGATCACCCTCTCGATCGAAGAGACCGCCCGCGCCCACGGCTGGAACAGCTTTGTGGTCAACATGTTTTCCGACGATCGGCCGGAAGCGGTGGTCGACCTGCTCCTCTCCCACCGTCCGGACGGCATTATCTTTACCACCATGGGCCTGCGCCAGGTGCCGCTGCCGGACAAACTGCTGACCCTGCCCTGCGTGCTGGCCAACTGCGAAAGCCTCAGCCAGCCGGTGGCCAGCTATATCCCGGACGATGAACAGGGTCAGTACGACGCGGTAAAAGCCCTGCTTGCCGCGGGCTATCGTCGTCCGCTGTGCCTGCACTTACCCGCCAGCCAGCTGGCGACAATCCGCCGCCGTCAGGGGCTGGAGCGCGCCTGCCGGGAGGCGGGCATCGAACCGGACAGCCTGACCCACTCGTATATGGCCCAAGGCGATGAGCATTACCACGATATTCCGGGGGTGGTGATGGCGCATATCCGCGAGGGTAAACCCGGCTTTGACTCGGTGATTTGCGGCAACGATCGCATCGCCTTTATGGTCTATCAGACGCTGCTGGGCCAGGGGTTACACATTCCACAGGACGTGGCGGTGGTGGGATACGACAATATGGTGGGCATTGGCGATCTGTTTCTGCCGCCGCTCTCCACGGTGCAGCTGCCGCACTACGACATCGGGCGCCTGAGCGCCCTGCATATCATTCACGGCGACAACCATCGGGAGACGCGCAAGGTCGCCAGCCCGTGGCTGCCGCGCGCCTCACATTAACGGTTACCGATGTTGCGCAGCCTCTCGCCCGCCATCAGGTTGCGCTCAATGTGCTCGAGGGTGACATTTTTGGTTTCCGGGATCAGCCAGAAGGTGACGCCGATAAAGGCCACGTTGAGCACCGTGTAGAGCCAGAAGGTCCCGGCGGCGCCGATCGCGTCAAGCAGCGTCAGGAAGGTGGCGCCGATGATCATGTTCGACACCCAGTTGGTGGTGGTGGAGCAGGTGATGCCGAAGTCGCGGCATTTCAGCGGCTGGATCTCGGAGCAGAGGATCCACACCACCGGCGCCGCGCTCATCGCATACCCGGCAATACACATCATGGTCATGCCGACGGAAAGCCAGGAGAGGCCGCTGGAGGCGGTGCCATTGTCGAACTGCATCAGGCAGTAGCCGAGCACCAGGGTGCCCAGCGCCATCACGCTGAAACCGATTTTCAGCGCCGGCTTGCGGCCCGCTTTATCCACCGTGAACACCGCGATAAAGGTGGCAAACATAAAGGTCAGGCCCACCACCAGGGTGGCGATCATCTGCTGTTCGGTAGTGGTAAAGCCCGCCATTTTGAAAATACGCGGGGCGTAGTACATGATGATGTTCATGCCGGTGAACTGCTGCATCGCCTGCAGCAGCATGCCAAGGAACACCGCCCGGCGCACGTTACGATTGACCTTGAACAACGCCCAACCGCCCTGCTTCAGCTTCAGGCTTTCGCGGATCTCGTTAAGCTCATCGCGCGCCTTCTCCGAGGTATCGCGCAGCATCCGCAGCACCTCTTCCGCTTCGATATGGCGCCCTTTCTCCGCCAGCCAGCGAGGGCTGTTCGGCAGAAAGACGACCAGAACGATCAGGATCACCGCCGGCAGCGCCAGCACGCCCAGCATGGCGCGCCAGTTACCGCTGTAGCTGAAGGCGGTATCGGAAAGAAACGCCAGCACAATGCCGAGGGTCACCATCAGCTGATACATACTGATCATTTTTCCGCGCACGTTCTCGCTGGCCATTTCGGAGAGGTACAACGGCGCGGTATAAGAGGCGATCCCAACGGCCACCCCCAACACCACGCGGGCCACCAGCAGCACTTCCACGCTGGCGGCAAAAGCGGAGCCGATAGAGCCGGCGACAAAAAGCACGGCCCCCGCCATCAGGCTGTATTTGCGGCCAAGGCGGAACGACAGCCAGCCGTTAAACAGCGCGCCTATCGCCGCCCCCAGCATCATGCTGCTGACCACCCACTCCTGAAGCTGGCTGGATAAGGTGAAGTGGTCGGTTATAAAGGGCAGCGCCCCGGATATCACGCCGATATCCAGGCCAAAGAGCAACCCCGCCACCGCCGCGGCGATAGAAACAAACCAGTTCATCCGCCGGGTGTCACGTTGCGCCCGCGGCGTTAATGCAGAGTCGTTACTGATTGAAGTCATTTTTATTCCTGCCACACAGAGAAAGACATAGGACGAAAGTACGTGACTGGCGGAGGAGTTTGTCAGGCTGGATACGCCAAAGATATGGACTATTTTGCTGGCAAGATGGGTTTTGTGATGGACATTAAACTTTCAAAGTAACAAAAAATTCGTTTCGCCTAGTTAATAACCCTGTCCATACAGGGCGGTAACATTCATTCTGCACTATGGAATATGGACGATCCTCATTTTACGGTATGGACAATAATTGCTCAGACGGCCGGGGCGATGAGTGTCGCGCCGGCCGTCGCCGACGGTTAGCGCGCCAGCCAGCCGCCGTCCACCGCCACCGTGTAGCCATTGATGTAATCGGAGGCTGGGGAAGCGAGGAAGACCACCGGCCCCATCAGGTCGGACGGCAGGCCCCAGCGCCCGGCGGGAATGCGGTCGAGGATTTCGCTACTGCGCTGCTCGTCAGCGCGCAGCTGCTGGGTGTTATTGGTCGCCATATACCCCGGGGCGATGGCGTTGACATTGATATGGTGTTTAGCCCACTCGTTGGCCAGCAGGCGGGTGACGCCCATCACCGCGCTTTTGGACGCGGTATACGACGGCACACGGATCCCGCCCTGGAATGACAGCATCGAGGCGATGTTAATGATCTTCCCGCCGCTGCCCTGGGCGATAAAGTGCTTCGCCGCCGCCTGGGACATGAAAAATACGCTCTTGATGTTGAGGTTCATGACATCGTCCCAGTCCTTTTCGCTGAACGCCAGCGCGTCCTCGCGGCGGATGAGGCCGGCATTGTTGACCAGAATATCAATATGGCCAAACTCCGCCACCGCCCGCTCCAGCAGCTGGGGGATACCGTCGATCTGGCGCAGGTCGGCGGTCAGGCTAAGAAAGCGGCGTCCCAGCGCCGTCACCCGCTCGATGGTTTCCACCGGCTCGACAATATTGATACCGACAATATCGCAGCCCGCTTCCGCCAGCCCGAGGGCCATCCCCTGACCTAAACCGGTATCGCATCCGCTCACGACGGCCACTTTTCCCTGCAGGGAGAATGCATCAAGAATCATAATGTGTTCCTTAGTCGTTCAGAGCCTGCAGTATGCAGGCAAGGTTCTCTCGGCCCGGCTCGCGCCGGCGGCGCGACTGAGCGTAGGGCGAACTCACGGGCATAGCCCATCATAAAAATAAAACAGAGTTCCGTTTTACTAATGGGTGCCATCTTAGCCCCACCCCCTGTCATTTTCAATGATATTTAAAACGTCGTTTCATTTTTTATGACGTCGATTACAAAAAAAGAAAAAGCGAACGGATGCGGCAACCCGCGCCGGACAGGAAGCGGTTTTAAAAGAATGATGATTCAACCGGTTGTCTGGAGAGACGGTCGAAGTGGGGCCAGCAGGCCGTGGAGGATGCGAGAATTGCGCTGAACTGCGTGAGACATCACAAATAATGAAACATTATTTTGATAAATTAACACCCATCTTTTAAAACACATCACTCAGCGACACGCCTCTGGTCCAGCGGCATCGCAGGAAAGAAAGGAGCACTACATGGCTAAAGGCATGCGGGTCAAACTGAACTATCACGTCAGCCGCGATCCGGATACCGGGGCGGAAGTCACCCGCTTAACCCCCCCGGAGGTCACCTGTCATCGCAACTACTTCTATCAGAAGTGCTTTTTTAACGATGGCAGCCATTTACTGTTCGCCGGCGAGTTTGACGGCCACTGGAACTACTATCTGCTGAATATCGCCAGCGCCGAAGCCGTCCAGCTGACGGAAGGCGCCGGGGATAACACCTTCGGCGGCTTCCTCTCCCCGGACGATAAGTCGCTCTATTACGTGAAAAATGACCGTACCCTGCTGGAGGTGAACCTCACCACCCTCGCCGAGCGTGAAGTTTACCGCGTCAGCGAGGAGTGGGTCGGCTATGGCACCTGGGTGGCGAACAGCGATTGCAGCAAACTGGTAGGCATTGAGATTGCGAAAAGCGACTGGACGCCGCTCAACGACTGGCAGATTTTTCATGACTTCTTCCACAAAGGACCGCACTGCCGCCTGCTGCGCGTCGACCTGCGCAGCGGTGAGAGCCAGGTGATCCATGAGGAAAAAATCTGGCTGGGACATCCGATCTATCGTCCCTTCGACGACCATACCGTCGCCTTCTGCCATGAAGGGCCGCACGATCTGGTTGACGCCCGCATGTGGCTGGTCAATGAAGATGGCAGCAACGTGCGTAAAGTCAAAGCGCATGCCCCAGGCGAAAGCTGCACCCATGAATTCTGGGTACCGGACGGTTCAGCGCTGATCTACGTCTCCTATCTGAAAGGCCAGCAGGGGCGGACGATCTATCGCTTTGATCCGGAAAGCGGCGTCAACGAGGCCCTGATGACGATGCCCGCCTGCTCGCATCTGATGAGCAATTTCGACGGCACGCTGCTGGTGGGCGATGGATCGGGCACGCCGGTCGATGTCAAAGATACCGGCGGCTACTCCATTGATAACGATCCTTATCTCTACGTCTTTAACGTGGCGGAGAAGCGCTACTTCCGCGTCGCGCGCCATGATACCTCGTGGGCGACAGTGGCCAACAGCCGGCAGGTGACTCACCCGCACCCCTCGTTTACGCCGGATGACAGCGCCATTCTGTTCAGCTCCGATAAAGACGGCAAGCCGGCCATCTATATCGCGAAATTACCTGACCATCCGCCGATGCTGAGCGCCTGAGCCCGGCGAACGTTTTTCTGTAACTGGCCTTGCCCTCCTTTGCGGAGGGCTTTTTTTGTTCCCTCGCTTTGGCGCATAAAAAACCCCGGCTGACGGCGCCGGGGAAAAGAGACGATGAGGGTCTGGCGGAAATCAGAACGAGTAGGCCACCCCGACGCGGAAACGGGTCTGGCGATCGCTGCGGTCATTCACGCCGACGTTGCCGATTTCACCATACGGCGACCAGTTGTTATCCAGCTTATAGGCTACCTTCACGTTATATTCCTGTGAGTAGGGTTTGTTGTCGTTGCGGTTCACCCCTTCCGAACTGCGGGCATAGACATAGTTCAGCTCGGTGCGCCAGTCGCCGAGGGCAAACCCGGCCCACGCGTCGCCGCGATTCACCTTGTCATCATCTTTACCGGCATCGTTCGGATAGCGGGTGTACTCATAGCGATAGCGAGCGGCGACATAGAAGCCATTGTCGAAACTGTACTGTACGTGCAGATGCGGCTTGTAAATGGAGCGGCTGTCGTTGCTCTCTATGGTAAACCCGGGGGTGAGGAAAAGGTTCGACGTCGCTTTCCAGCGCCAGCTGATGGTGTCTTCATGGCCGTTGCCCACCACGTCCGAATAGGGTTGCGACCCGTTGTCGCCGCCTGAACGCCATTTGGCCTCCACGGTAAAGCCTAGCCCGTTGGCGAAGCGGTGGGATACCGAGACGCGGTCGGCATTGCTTTTATCGCTCTTGCCGCCATCAATAAATTCATGACGTAAATCTATCGTGACCGCAGTTGCCGCAAAAGACATACCGCAGAGGGCGGCCAGAACCAGAGATCGTTTTAACATAGGGTACCCCTTATAATAAATAAAATGACATTTCGTTTTTATGAAACGTTATTTTATTTTTTAAGCACCTCAGTTTTAGTGACCAGGATCGTAGTTATTTGTTTCAAAAAAGGTGGCACAACAAGACGTGACGGAGCTCAATAAATTGACGATGGGGAGAAGGGAAATACGGCAAAAAAGAGGAGGGTCGGCAAAGCGCGGCGCATAAAAAAGGCCTCCCGCAGGAGGCCATGGAAATCGACATTCAGCGCTACGCGCGCTCTACCGCCAGCGCCACGCCCTGACCGCCGCCGATGCACAGCGTCGCCAGCCCTTTACGCGCATCGCGCTTGATCATTTCATGCACCAGCGACACCAGAATCCGGCAGCCGGAGGCGCCGATCGGGTGGCCGAGGGCGATCGCGCCGCCGTTGACGTTGACCCGTCGCTCATCCCACTCCAGTACCCGGCCAACGGAGATAGCCTGAGCGGCAAAGGCCTCATTGGCTTCGATCAGATCGACGTCGTCCAGCCGCCAGCCGGCCCGTTCCAGACAGCGGCGGGTGGCGTGCACCGGGGCGATGCCCATCAGCGCCGGATCGACGCCGACGCTGGCGAAAGCGCGGATCCGCGCGAGGATCGGCAGCCCCAGCTCCTCGGCTTTCGCCTCGCTCATCATCATCACCGCCGCCGCGCCGTCATTGATGCTGGAAGCGTTGCCGGCGGTCACCGATCCGAGACGATCGAAGGCAGGCTGCAGGCTGGCCAACCCTTCCGCGCTGGCATCCACCCGCGGTTGTTCATCGGTATCTACGGTGCGCGGCGCGCCGTTATGCTCGGTAACGACCGGGACAATCTCATCGCGAAAGCGTCCGGAATCAATCGCCTTGCGCGCCTTATGCTGCGAGCTGAGCGCCCAGGCGTCCTGCAGTTCGCGGCTGATGCCGTATTCCCGGGCGAGGTTTTCCGCCGTGACGCCCATATGGTAATCGTTGAAGGCGTCCCACAGGCCATCATGGACCAGACTGTCAATCAGCTGGCTGTTGCCCAGCTGGGCGCCGGTGCGGCTGTCGGTGAGGACATGCGGAGCGCGGCTCATGTTCTCCTGGCCGCCGGCGATAACCACGTCCGCCTCCCCGCACTGGATGGCCTGGGTGGCGAGGTGCAGGGCTTTCAGACCGGAACCGCAGACGTCGTTAATGGTGATAGCCGATACCGTGTTGGGCAACCCGCCGCGAATAGCGGACTGACGGGCCGGGTTTTGCCCGGTTCCCGCGGTCAGCACCTGGCCGAGGATCACCTCATCCACGCTCTGCGGATCGATTCCCGTCTTCTCCACCAGCGCCTTCACCACCACGCTACCCAGCTCGACGGCTGAATGGCGCGATAGCGCGCCCTGAAAGCAGCCAATCGGCGTTCGCAGCGCCCCGACGATCACGACATCCTTCATCCTCTACCCCTGCCCGTGCTTTTGCGCAAAGAAACAGCGATATACTAGATAATTGTTATCAAAAAACTTTGTAATTGTTTAAAAAAAGTGAGGCCAATCACAAAGAATTAGCCATTTGTTAACGTTCACGCCGCTGCAGATGCTGACGCAGCCAGCTGCCCGCCGCCCCGGGCGGCGCTTTCTTATTCCACAGCAGATCCACCGAAATCGCCCGCGGCCAGCCGGGGATATCGAGCGCCACCAGCCCGCCCTGCGGCGCAAACTCCGCCACCAGGGCGCAGGGCAGAATGCACCAGCCGAAGCCCTGCACCGCCATGCTGAGCAGCAGCAGGTAGTTTGGCGCCGACCAGACCTGCCCGGCGGCAGGCTCCGTGGCGCTGGCCAGAAAGGTGCTCAAACGCAGCTCGCGCCAGCTGCGCAGCTCATCCCAGACAACCTTGCCCTGCGCCGCCAGCGGATGGTCAGGCGCCACGTAAATGCCCATCGCCGTCTGCAGCGGCAGGCGGGTGCTGCCGATATCGGTCGGGTAGCGCTCTCTCGCCTCAATCAATCCCACCTGGGCGCGGGATTTTTGCAGGAGATCGATCACGTCCTCATCTTCGCCAATCAAACACTCAAACTCGGTATGAGGGAAGCGGCGGTCAAACTGCACCAGCAGATCTTCCAGCACGTCCGGGTGCAGGGTGTCCGAGAGCACAAAGGTCAGTCGCGGCTCCGTCTCGCCGGACAGCGACACCGCCAGCTCATCCAGCCGCTCGCTGGCGGCGAGGATCGCTTTGACATAGCTCAGCACCTGCTCCCCCTGCGGCGTCAGCGTCGGCTGCCGCGTTGCCCGATCGAAGAGGGTCACCCCGAGGTCAGCCTCCAGGTTGGCGATAGCGGTACTGATCGTCGACTGGCTTTTCCGCAGGCGACGGGCGGCGGCGGAGAACGACCCGCTGTCAACGGCCTCGACAAAGGCGGTTAACGCTTCCGGTGAATAACGCATGATGTATCTACTTTATCGATGGTTTCTATCTTTTGTTTATCATATTTTTCCATAAACTGCCGGGTAATTTCCTGTTCAGGCTAAAACTGGAGGTAGCTCGCCATGCAACAGACCCCACATCAGCGCAAGACGCTCACCGAACGCGTTATCCACGCCATCACCTTCGAAGGACTGGCGACGCTGATCCTCGCCCCCACCGCCGCCTGGCTGATGCAGCGTTCGGTGGTGGAGATGGGCGGGCTGAGCATTCTGCTCGCCACCCTGGCGATGGTATGGAACATCATTTATAACGCGGCTTTCGATCGCCTGTGGCCGGTCTCCCGCGTCCCCCGCCGGCTGAAAGTGCGGGCGCTGCACGCGATCGGCTTCGAGACCGGCTTTGTTATCATCGGCGTCACCATGGTGGCTATCGTGCTGGGGGTATCGCTGCTGCAGGCGTTTATGCTGGAGATCGGCTTCATGCTCTTCTTCCTGCCCTACACCATGGCGTTTAACTGGGTCTGGGACACCCTGCGCGAGCGCGTGATCCGTCACCGCCGCCCGCGCCAGGCGGCACGCGGCTAGCCCCGCGGCGGATCCTTCGCGATCCGCCGCGACTTTATCACCAAAAACTATCGCAACAGATGAACCATAAATATGGTAAATTGCACTCCTTTTTTTTGGTTTGACGGTTGATAAAGTCGCATAATGTCTAAAATTTGGTCTAAAGAAGAAACTCTATGGAGTTTTGCCTTATATGGCACTGCAGTAGGCGCTGGGACGCTATTTCTACCGATCCAGCTGGGTTCGGCTGGCGCCATCGTCCTTTTCATCACCGCGCTGGTCGCCTGGCCGCTCACCTACTGGCCTCACAAAGCGCTGAGCCAGTTTATTCTCTCGGCCAATATCGCGCCGGGAACCGGGATCACCGGCGCTGTCAATCACTACTATGGTAAGAAAATTGGCAACCTGATCACCGGCCTCTATTTCCTCGCCTTCTTTGTGGTCGTGCTGATCTACGCCGTGGCCATCACCAACTCGCTGGCCGAGCAGGTGGCGCATCACACGCCGATGACGCCTGCGCTACGCGCGCTGCTGAGTCTTGGCGTGGTGCTGGTCCTTAACCTGATCTTTCTCATGGGCCGGCAGATCACCATCAAGGTGATGGGCTTTCTGGTCTTCCCGCTCATCGCCTGCTTTCTGTTTCTCTCCCTCTATTTAATTCGCGACTGGCATCCGGAACATCTCACCAGCCAGATGCAGTTCAGCTCGCAGACACTCCACCAGGTCTGGATCTCCATACCCGTGATGGTTTTCGCTTTTAGCCATACGCCGATCATCTCGACTTTTGCTATCGACCAGCAGGAGAAACACGGCGACCTGGCCATGGGTAAATGCAAAAAAATCATGAAGGTGGCCTATACCATCATCTGCGCCAGCGTGCTGTTTTTCGTCTTCAGCTGCCTGCTGGCCATCCCGGCGACCTATATTGAGACCGCCCGCGATCAGGGGGTGACCATCCTCTCCGCCCTGTCGATGGTGCCGGGTGCGCCGGGCTGGCTGGCGGTGACCGGCATTATCGTCGCCGTGGTCGCCATGTCGAAATCCTTTCTCGGCACCTACTTCGGGGTCATTGAAGGCGCCAGCGAAATCGTCAAAAGCTCACTGGGCCTGGTGGGCGTGCGCAAGAGCCGCGCCTTCAACCGCGCGATGTCGATTATGCTGGTCTCCGCCTTCACCTTTGCGGTGTGCTTTATCAACCCGAATGCGATCTCGATGATCTACGCCATCAGCGGACCGCTTATCGCCATGATCCTGTTTATCATGCCCACGCTGTCAACCTGGCTTATCCCGGCGCTGAAGCCGTATCGCTCGGTTGGGAATGCCATCACTCTGGTGGTCGGCCTGCTCTGCGTCTCCGTGATGTTCTTCGGCTAATCCGCCTCCGGCGACAGCGGCTTGCCTGAGCCGCTGTCGCACATTCTGACAACATTCTCGCCCTTCCCTTCCTTGTGAGCGCATTACACTTACGGCTTAGCCACCGTGAGGAGAGTTCCTATGTCCAGTGTCATCTTATCCGGTCGCGGCACGCTCGGCGATCGCCAGGTCTATCGGTTGGGTTACGGCGCCATGCAGCTGGCCGGCCCCGGCGTTTTCGGCCCGCCGAAAGATCCAGAAGAAGCGGTGCGCGTGCTGCAGGCCACCGTCGAAGCCGGGGTAAACCATATCGATACCTCGGATTTCTATGGCCCCCATGTGACCAATCAGCTGATCCGCAAAGCGCTCCACCCCTACCCCGACGATCTGTGCATTGTCACCAAGGTCAGCGCCCGCCGTGACGAGAAAGGCAACTGGCTGCCGGCCATGTCGCCCGCTGAACTGACCCAGGCCGTCGAGGACAATTTGCGTCACCTGGGGCTCGACGTGCTGGAGGTGGTGAACCTGCGCAGTATGCTGAGCTCCCACGGCCCGGTAGAAGGGTCGCTGGAGGCGCCGCTCGCCACCCTGCTGGAGCTGAAGGAGCGAGGATTGATCCGCCATATTGGCCTTAGCAACGTGACGGCAAAGCAGGTGGCGGATGCACAGAAAATGACGCCTATCGTCTGCGTGCAAAACCTCTATAACATTGCCCATCGCGCCGACGACGCGCTGGTGGATGCGCTGGCCGCCCAGCACATCGCCTGGGTTCCCTTCTTCCCGCTGGGCGGTTTTACCCCGCTGCAGGCGCAGGAGCTGAACGAGGTCGCGGCCTCGCTTGAGGCGACACCGATGCAGGTCGCCCTCGCCTGGCTACTCCAGCGCGCGCCCAATATTCTGCTGATCCCCGGCACCTCATCCCGCACGCACCTGGCGGAAAATATTGCCGCCGCCGGACTGGTTCTGCCAGCAGATGCGCTACGCATCCTGGATAATATCGCCAATCGCGCGCATCCCTGACCCCTCAGGCCAAATGGAGGGAACGACTTCCCTCCTCAATATTTGCCTGGAAAAACCTCAATACTGCTGGCACTATAGATCCTACAAATGGGGCATGATCGACGATCGTTTTCTCATTATCCCCGTTAATTAAACTTAAGTTTTTTTCCTTCGACCGGTCTCCAGCTTGGAGGCCGTTGTCGTTTTTGTCATGACCAAAATTTGAAACTCTTGATTACAGGAAACACAATATCGAATTCCAAGTTTATACATATCAATCTGGCTGCAAAGATAGTCAATAACATCAAACGCTCATAAAAACATCTGATTAACCCAATCAGAATGTTGCTATTGCTATAAGAAAAATCAAACGCCTCACGACAACTATTTACAAGGGAAGCCTATGACAGAGGGAACGATAAAGACCAGTAAGTATGAAATTATTGCTATTTTCAGAGAGGAGTTGCGCAAACGTACTGAAATTGAAATATTTTTTAACAACACCAGTATCATAACCCAACTGACGCGCGTGGACTTTGCCGAGTTCCATATTCAGACCCATCGCAAAATCCCACCGGGTCATAAAATTCGTTTTCTACTGCATAGCGATTCAGGGAAAATAGAGTTTAATGCAGCCCTGACAAAACATGACAATAGCGGTGTCGATAAAGGTATCCGCTACGCCTTTTCCTTACCTGAATGCCTGCAGGTCGTGCAGCGTCGCCGCGATCCCCGCTTTCGTTTACGCCATGAGCATGACTTTTATTGCCGCGGGCGCCATAAAAATGGCGAAAACTATCTTTTCGACATCAAAGACATTTCGGACGGCGGTTGCGCGCTGATGACCAAAACGCCGAACCTGAAATTTCTCAGTCATAACGCATTGCTGAAAAATGCCGTACTGATGCTGGCGGAATATGGCGAGATCACCATCGACCTGGTGGTAAAAAATGTCATTATTATCACCCTCGACAATCCCAATGAAGAGAACGAAAGCTACTATCAGATATCCTGCCAGTGGCTTTGTTGAATAAATCAGATTTCGGGTAAGTCTCCCCCGTAGCGGGTTGTGTTTTCAGGCAATACGCACGCTTTCAGGCATACCTGCTTTCGTCATTTTGTTCAGCGCT